>JALWJR010000090.1 GCA_026996985.1 Candidatus Kaiserbacteria bacterium | reverse complement strand
GTTGAAGATTACGTAAATAGAGCAGGAAGACCTAACCAGTTTTTAACCGAGCTTTCAAAAGCAACCGGAGCGTATTGGTACGGGTACTAACATAACTAAGAAAACAAAACAAAAGCGCGCCTCAGGCGCGCTTTTGTTTAAGACCGGAACTACTCATTCTCTCTCACAAGTTTTTCAACGACATCCTGCGTGTTTAAAGTTTCTTTATTGTCTTTTCTGTCTTGCAAAGTTAATTTGTTTTCTTTTGCTTCTTTTTCACCGACAACCGCAATGTAAGGAATTTTTTGCAGTTTTGCGTTTCTTATTCTTTTGCCGAGAGTCTCATCCGCCAAATCGGCTTTTGCGCGCAAGCCTGCTCTTTTCATTTTTTGTTCCACTTCTTTTGCATAGTCGTTTTGCTCTTTTGATACCGGCAAAATTCGCACTTGCTCGGGAGAGAGCCAAAACGGGAAAGCGCCGGCAAAGTGCTCTATCATTACGGATAAAAATCTCTCAAGTGATCCGGCAATTGCTCTGTGTATCATCACCGGAGTCTTTTTTTGTCCGTCTTTGTCAATGTATGAAAGGGAAAACCTCTCCGGCATTACAAAATCAAGTTGAGCGGTTGCAAGTTGCCATTGTCTTCCAAGAGCGTCTTTAAACATAAAGTCAATTTTCGGACCGTAAAACGCCGCTTCTCCCGGAACAATTTCATGTTCAAGTTTCTCTTCTTCCACTATCTCTTTTAATATTGTTTCAGCTTTTTGCCAGGTTTTTTCATCTCCCAAGTATTTCTCCGGTGTTTGGGGGTCGCGTACGGAGATTGAAACTTTGTACTGTCCTTCTTCAAACATTCCCAAAGAGCCGTAAAAGTCTTTTATAACCGAAATAATATTTTTAAGTTCTTGTTTTATTTGTTCTTGAGTACAGAATATATGCCCATCGTCTTGTGTAATTGCTCGCACGCGTGAGAGCCCCAAAAGTTCTCCGGCCTGCTCGTCTCGGTACACCATTGTTGTCTCAACAAAACGCAAAGGAAGCTCTTTGTATGAGCGAGGGCGTGATGCATATATTTGCGTGTGGTGAGGGCAGTTCATCGGCTTCATAACAAATTCGGTATCCCCTTTTCCTTTGACGTGGAAGAGCTCGTCTTTAAATTTTGCCCAGTGACCGGAAGTTTCATACAGCTCTTTTTTGGTTATATGAGGAATTGCAACTTCTTCATAATCAAAGGCGGATTGGAGTTTTTTTATTTTGTTTACAATCAAATTCCTCATCAGTGTGCCTTTTGGTGTCCAAAGGGGAAGTCCGGATCCGACAAGGTCGGAGAAAGTGAACAAATCAAGTTCTTTGCCCAGTTTTCTGTGGTCACGTTTTTTGGCTTCTTCTATTTTTTGTTGGTATGCTTCAAGCTCTTTTTCGTTCTCAAAAGCCACTCCGTATATTCTTGTAAGCATCGGGTTTTTTTCATCTCCGCGCCAGTATGCTCCGGCAGTTTTTGTAAGCTTAAACACGCCAAGTTCGGAGGTGTTGTTTAAATGTGGTCCTTCGCACAATTGTGCTGAGATTGAATTTTCAAGGGAGTCTCCAATGAAAGCCACGGTAATAGGTTCTTTGTTTTTTATTATCTCATCTATAAGCTCTTGTTTATACGGGTCTTCCTTATGGAGTTCTCTTGCTGTTTTTTCATCCACCTCCTGCATTTTTATGGGGAAATTCTTATTTACTATCCAGCGCATTTTTTTCTCAATTTTTTTCAGGTCTTTCTCGGAGAAGGATTCCGGCAATTCAAAATCTTGATAAAACCCTTCTTCCGTCCAAGGTCCCACTCCGAGTTTTACTTTATCTTTTCCGAAAAGCATTTGCACCGCCGCTGTCATTATATGACTTGCGCTGTGCCTTCTTTTTATCTCTTTTTCAGATATTTGCATATTTCTAT
>JALWJR010000089.1 GCA_026996985.1 Candidatus Kaiserbacteria bacterium | reverse complement strand
TCGTATTGTCATGTTCATCATATACGACAATACTATCGATTTCAGGGAAGAAGTGCCAATTTCGGCACTTTTTTCCGTTGGAACGACAGAGAGCGTTCGTTGCTATTTTGCGTTGGAAAAGACTTTTTCTTGAAAAAGAGCAGCATTTATGTTAACCTCAAGCCCATGGTAAAAGAGACAACAGAAGAAAAACTTATTGAACCGCGAGTTTACGAGCTCGGTTATTTATTAGTTTCATCTTTGCAACAAGAGGAGGTAACGGAGACTCTTGATTCTTTAAGGAAAGAGTTGTTGAACTTGGGAGCCAAATTTATCTCGGAAGGAGAGCCTGAGCTTATTGATTTGGCATACACTATGTCTGTAAATGAGGGTGGTAAGCATACAAAATATGACAGAGCGTACTTTGGCTGGATTAAATTTGAGCTTGAACCTCAGCAGGTTTTAGAGTTTGAACAAGAAGTGCTGAAGTTTAACAAAAACGTACTGCGTTACATCATAGTAAAAACCGTAAAAGAAGAGACAAGAGCTCAGCTTAAACAAGAAGCGCTGGAAGCTTTGAGTGAAGTGAAAAATGAAGAGACCATCGCACCGACTCCCACGGAAGATAAGGGTGAGTTGTCTGACGAGGAGATAGACAAAGCGGTTGAAGAGCTTTTGAGACAACCGGAAGTTGCTCAAGCCGACATTCTCTCAGAGGACAAAGAAGAGTAAACGTATTTTGACTTTTGTTGTTTCTGGACACTCTCGTTAAACAAAGTTATACTGTACTCATTAGAATTTTAGTTAGCTTATGTATGTAAATAAAGTTTTTTTGTATGGTAACTTGGGGCGTGATCCGGAACTTAGAGTTTTACCTTCCGGGTCAAAAGTTGCAACTTTTTCCATAGCAACAACGAGAGTGTATACAGATAAAGACGGAAAAAAACAAGAACAAACAGACTGGCATAATATTGTTTTGTTTGGACGTCAAGCTGAAGTTGCAGAGCAATATCTTAAAAAAGGCCGCCCTGTTTTTGTGGAAGGAAGACTTCAGACAAGAAGTTGGGAAGATAAAGACGGACAAAAAAGATACAGAACCGAGATAGTGGTTGACAGATTCCAATTTGGTCCATCGGCAGCGCCAACTGGGGCGCCGGAGGAGATACAAGGCGACAAAGAGGCGGAGCCGGCAACACCTGCAGAAGAAGATTATCCGGAAGAGATAAACCCGGACGATATTCCATTTTAAAACAAAAACAGCCCTCAAAAACGAGGGCTGTTTTTTGAATTGTTTAGGAGTAGTCTAGTGTTTTATCGGTCTTCTGTTTCTTCTTCATTGTCGTAGTCGTCATCTTGTGCATCTGTGTCATCATCTGCAATATCGTTGTTATTATCTTCTGTTTGATTGTCGTCTTCATTGTCTTGTTCGTTTTCGTTCTTTGAAGTATTCGAAATTTTATCAAGCAATATCATTGATGTTGCATATCCAAAAGCGGGAATTAAAGATACAAAAGCAATCCAGTTCGGTTTGTTGAGTTTCTCTGCAATTTTGTAGATTAAATAGACTATAAATAAGGTCCAAGCAAAAGATACCAAAAAGCCGACGGCCGGCACAAACGCCAAGACAAAAGTTAGTATCCACCAAGCGGACATGCCCGCAAGTTGCAACAGTTGAACCAGATTCAAAATCGGAACCCAGGCAAACCAAGCGTATTCGTGATTAAGTTTTTTTGCCACAGCATACTGAAAGTAAGCTCCGACAAAAAATAAAATAACTTGCAACAGCATTACATAAATCATAAATGAGTCCATTTGATTTAAAAACATTGGATTGTTCATAAGCGCATGTTACTTCTAATACTTTAAGTATAAAAGCAATGGTGGATAAAGTAAACGAGTAAAAAATGAGAATGTTGATATTTATAGTTTAGAGCATTTACTTGCTAAGAGTTTGTTTGTTTTTATAATACT
>JALWJR010000088.1 GCA_026996985.1 Candidatus Kaiserbacteria bacterium | reverse complement strand
GTATTGAAAGTTTTATTTGCAAACAAGAAGTAAAAGAGAGGGCGCACACTCAAACAAGGCTTGAACAGTTACGAAAACAATATATGCGCCTTAGAAGGTTTTGCTATGGATACTGAACTTGTTCCCAAACAAACCGAGCCCTAAGTTTTACTTAGGGCTCGGTTTACTCTTGCTTTTGTTTTTAAATTTGATATCTTTTTGCGGGCTTGTCCTTTCAGTGCTCATACTAACAGGGGAGAAAAGACATGAAGCAGTTTTTGGTTCTTTTTGTTTGCGCTTTGGTAACTTCTTCGGCTTATGCCACAGAGGCAAAGCGCCAGTGTATCATGAATGATATGATACAAGCGGTTCTTGCTACCATAGATGAGCAAGATTCTGTGCGAAGACAAAACAAAATTATTTTATGTGAACCCGGAGAAGGTTCGTTGTGCACCAGAGTGCAATATATATCATTGCAAGAAGTTGGTGAGCACATAAAAAGAAAATGCAACAAGCATTGAGACAAAACCCGGCGCAAGCCGGGTTTTTAATCATTTCCTAATTAGAAACCCTGTTTTTTATTTCATTATATAAATTTCCATAATCTACAGGTTTGGTTAATTTTTGTAATGAATTTAATGTTATTGATGTTTGACTTCTTCTGTAGCTATTTATTTGATCAACTGATAATACATAAAATTCCCATTGATCCATATTTAATGGATCCACTTTTGTTTTATCTTTTTCTTTTAATAGACAAAATACATACACGTCAGCATAACGCTCCTTTTCATTACTTATTTTATTTGTGTCCGGATCCCAATATCTAGCGGGTTTTATTGAAAATTGTATGGAAGAGTATCTTTTTTGAAACCAGCTTTGCAAATAAGCTGCTGATTTTACTTCAATTTTTATACCATCTTTACTGAGAACATCATATCTTGCCCATTCTTCTCGAGGTTTTTTGATATCAGCTTTTACAGCTGTGGCAACTATAAACTCGGATAATACACCACGAGTAGCGTTGCTTAATAAGTCTGAAATACTCCATTTCCAAAAATCAAGCAAAGTGAATTTAAGCTGTTTATTGTTGAATGTTAAGTGCTCTGTTCCTGTTTTAAGAGAGGCTTTTATTCTAGGTAGGTTCATATGCGATATTTTACCAATTTATATTTTTTGCACCATGTTTACTAAGGTATTCATTTGCAGCTTTAAAGTGTCCGCAACCGAAAAAGCCTCTGTTTGCAGAAAGTGGTGACGGGTGCGGAGCTTCTAAAATCAAGTGCTTGCTATTGTCAATAAGCACTTTTTTGCTTCGCGCGTACGCGCCCCAGAGCATAAAGACAAGATTTTCTTTTTTATCTGAAAGTGTTTTTATAACAAAATCCGTAAACTCTTCCCAACCCTTGTTTGCATGTGATGTTGGGGCGTTTTTAAGGACAGTGAGTACTGCGTTTAAAAGAAACACTCCTTGTCTGGCCCAGCGGGTAAGATCTGTTTTCTCTTTTTCGGGCAATTTACAAGAAGGGGAGTCCGGCAGTTCATCACAGATTTCTTTGAAAATATTTAGCAAAGACGGGGGAGCAGGAATGCCTTTTGGTACGGAGAAAGCAAGCCCGTGCGCCTGGTTTGGGTTGTGATACGGGTCTTGACCTAAAATTACTACTTTTACTTTATCAAAAGGAGTCTCATTAAAAGCTCTAAACAAATCCTGTGGTGGGGGGTAGACTTTTTTGTTTAAATATTCGTTGCGCACAAATTCAGCCAAGCGCTTAAACTCTTCTTTTTCAAAATACTCTTGCAAAACTTTTTTCCAGCTTTCTTCTATTTTGACTTGCATAGAATTTAAATTTTGTTATAATTTGGGTGTATTACGAGGAAGGGGGATCCGAACGGTGTTGGTGCCTAAGGAGACCCCTTCTTTTAATTTGGATGCTTAAATTTAAAAATCACATCCTCTACATATGCATAATATTTGGTGCTCATTATTTTATACAAAGACGAAGCGCGTTCTCTGGTAGGCAAAAGAATTCTCTCGAACTTATCTTTTTCAATCAAGTAGTCAACTAGTCTTTTATAATCCCCATCGCCGGAAACTATAAGTATTTTTTCAAAATCATCAGGGTCTTCTATTAATCTTTTCATAATTACAAACACGATATCAGTATCTACATTTCCCTTCTTTTTGCCCACCATGTGCTCATTGTGTGCTTTAAACTTTAAAACAAATCCTGCCTTCTCTAAGTTTTCATAAAGCGAGTTTTCTTCATTTTTTATAAAGCCTAAAAAGTAATAGGCCTCTTTAACATTATATTTGTCTTTTAAATACACGCGGAACCTTTTATAGTCCAATTTTAAATTGTTTGATTTTAATCCGTAATACAAATTTTGTCCGTCTACAAATGCAATGTTCATAGGAACATTATATCACTTGCCACAATTAATTTTGGAAATATACCTATCAGTAAGCTATTGTCACAGAAAAAAAGCGCTGTAATATGTTTATGTGCATGAATACAGAAATACAAAAGCGATAGTGCTTAAAATCCAAACAATCTCCGAGGCAGACACCCTTGCTTATTTGATAACGGAAGAGTACGGCCTTTTGCCGGCGATGGCAAAAAGCGCAAAGGCGGAAAAAGCAAAATTCCACCAAATTCTTGATGTTGGAAATCTGCTGAACATCACTTTAATTAGAGGAAAAATGGGTTTTAAAATCACCGGAGCAACTCTGCAGAGACAGGCAAAGTTTCCGGAAATATTGCGCTCTGTTCCTCAGTGGCAAGAGTTTACTCATCTTACTTTAAACCTGTTCGGTTATGAATCGCAAGAGACGGAGGTTTTCTCGTTTTTTGAGCAGTTGGCACAAAAACTTCCGCTCTCAGAGAGGGAAAAAAATATCCATATTTTAAAGTTGCTTGAATTCTCAGGCCATGCCACCTCTTTAGATTTTTCAAGTATAAAAGACGAGCAAATAAGGGAAAGACTTATCAAATCCCTTAAAGATGCGCAAGTCTCTCTTCATGATACAATATAGGCAATGCAAGAGGAGGAGAGATACAAACCCGAAGGAAGAATACGCAGGCTCAAAAGGGCGATTTATTCGCGAATAAATCAGCCCAAAGCGCGCCCGCGCAGAAAACTGCTTCCCAAACAGCCAAAAATTTCACAAACTTGGCAAATACAACAAAACAAAAGCCCAATTTCCGAAAAGTTTGATACCAAAGCCTTTGCGCAAGAAGTCTCGGAAGGTATAGCGGTCGACAAACAAATGCAAGTCAAAAAACCGGGCAGTTTATGGCTTTTTGTTTTGTCGTTGATATTTGTTTTTGTCTCTGTTGCGGTTGCTGTTTTTGTGTTTATAGGTGAAAGTTACAATGCGGACCCGGCAAAAATCATGGTAGATGTGCAAGGTCCAAGCAGTATAGAATCGGGCGATATTTTGGAATTGCATATTCAAGTTGCAAACACAAACAATATAACATTGGAGCAAGCGGATTTGCTTATTGAGTATCCTCCCGGAACCAGAATTCCGGAGAATCCGTCAAGTTACATGCACACCCAAAGAATACAACTCGGATCACTTCCGCCCGGCACGCGCAAAACCGGAACCGTCAGAGCGGCGGTTTTTGGAAAAGAGGGGACGGCAACCGATATTAAAATTGAGCTTGAATACAGAGCCAAAAATTCAAGCGCCATAAAAACAAAAGAAGTACATTTTCCGATTATGTTTACTTCAAGTCCGCTGTCTTTGAGTGTCTCCATGTTAAAAGAAGCCGTCTCCGGGCAGTTTCTGGAGCTGGAAGTCTCTCTTTTGCCTCAGAGTAAATTACCGATGTCGGATGTGGTTTTGGAGATAAAGTACCCTTTCGGGTTTGAAGCTCTTGAGTTTTCAGAGGCTCCCATAAAAAATGACAATTTCTGGTATATAGGAGATCTAAAACCCGGAGAAGAGAAGAAAATAATCGTCAGAGGAAAACTTATCGGACAAGAAGCCGATGAGAAAACCTTCCGCTTCATTGCCGGGTTCAGAAGAGAGGGAGAAAAATGGGGACAAAAAGAAGAAGATACCCCCAATGAAGTTGCCACAGAGCTCGCAACATTAAAAAAGACCGTTGTTGTAAACAGTCCGTTTTTGGTGTTTGAACCCAAAGTTGGAGACGAGACCCTCAAGCAAAAAGAGAAGAGTTTTTATGTTGGCAAAACCTCAGAGACCTTGCCGATTGAAATAACATGGAAAAACATTTTGCAAGAGAGTATTTACAACCTTACCATAGCTGCGTCTGTCTATGGCAATGCCGCCGACCCGTACAACATATCACCCGAGAAAGGATTTTACGATTCCAAAAACAGTATAGCCGTTTGGAACAAAACCACCTCGGGTGAATTTGCGGAAGTTTCAGCCGGACAAGAGGGGAAGGTTATCCTCAGGATAACCCCGCTTCCGAAGGAAAAGCTGGTAGGTAAATCTGAGCCCAAAATCAATGTGGATTTAAACGCGGCCGCGCAGAGAATCTCCGAGACAGGCGTGAGAGAGTCTCTCAAATCGGTAACCGAAATACCGATAAGAATAGAATCAGATGTTGATTTTGACGCGCAGGCTTTATACTTTAACAACCCGTTTGTCTCGTATGGTCCGATTCCGCCGCGCATACACCAAGAGACTCACTATGCAATAAAATGGCAAATCAAAAATACAACAAACAAAATTCAAAACGCAACCGTTGTGGCCACCTTGCCTTTGTATGTTAAATGGCTAGGTATGTCCACTCCGGCTTCTGAGAATGTAAAATACAACCAAATAGACAGAACCGTTACTTGGTATGTGGGAGATTTGGAGCCAAACACCGGCTACGGTGACAACTCGCCAAGAGAGGTGATATTTAACATCTCATTTACACCTTCGGCAAGCCAGTATAACACAACTCCAACTTTGATAGAGAACCAAAAATTCAGTGGCTACGACACGTTCACCGAAACAACAATAAACACGGAAGCTGATGACCTTACAACCAATTTAACCGAAGAAGGTTTTATAGACGGACAAGGAACGGTTAAATAAGCCACACAACAAAAGCGCTTGCATTTTAATCGCGTATTTATTATAGTTTAGCCGTGGTGTGCGCGTTGGTCGGCGCGCAACTTAGTTCCACCACCACAAAAAACAAATTATGGCAGATTTTTTTAGACAACACGGAATAAAATATATAGACTACAAGGACGTAGCAATCCTAAAGAGATTTTTAGATCCGTACGGAAGAATTCGCCCAAGGCGCTTCACTCAACTTACAGCCAAGCATCAGCGTGATGTGGCTCGCGCAATAAAGCGCGCAAGATATATGGGACTTCTTCCGTATATTATCTCTGAATAATAAAGTCATAGCTAAACAAAAATCCTCGCGCAAGCGAGGGTTTTTGTTAAATCTCGCGCAACAGCGAGCGCGCTTTGTCTGAGGCTTTTGTTGAACCGAGCACCAAAAAAACGTAAGTTGCCGCATCTTCTCCGTAAATTTGCGCACCTTCTATCTTCTGTCTGTTTTGGTAGCCAAACTTTGCCATATCCGCCATTATCTCTGTTGCGGTAGGGTCACTGTTGGGAAGTATGCCACGCTTTGTATATGCTCTTGTTATCGCTCTTATGGAGGTTGGTCCCGCATTGTAGGCGTTTGTTGCCAAAAGTCCCCAAAGAGAGCCCTTGACACCGTCACCCAAATTAAATTTATCCGCCAGAGCGTTCACATCTTTTTCAATATATTTTGCCATATTCTGTTGTAAGTGAGTGCGTGCAAGCTCTATAGAAGTTTTAACAAAAAAGCGCGGATCCCTGTTTGTCGCTTTTGCAAAAAAAGTTGAAACAACCGGAGCGTGACGCATGGTATCTTTATAGGCGATATCTGTAATTTGCCCAAGGCCAACTGCGCCGTCAGCGCTTTTTGCATTCGGGTTAAGGGTACTCTCTTGAATTAAAATACCGGGCAACTGTCTTCCTGTAACATAGAGCATGTTCATTTCAGAGGCGGTTTTGTTTTTTGTTTTAGTGGCTTCAAAAAACGGTTCCATTCCATAGATGGTAGCGTACTCAGGTATTGTCTGACCGTCAAGCTCGTCAAGAGGTTGGAGCATCCTTTTTCTTAAAGTTTGGTCGTTCCATTTATCTCTTGCTATTTTGTCGGTCAACTCAACAATTGCTTCCCTGTTTGGTTGGAGTTGTTCTATTATCTCTTTTAAATATTTGCTCTCGGCGCGAGCCTCAAAAGAGGGGAGAGAGGCGGAGGCCACCGTGGCTCCCGTAAGTTTTAAGAATTGTCTTCTGTTTATGTTGTTTTTATTTTCGGAGCCAAACATGCATATATTATTACACACGCTCGGTGTATTCTCCAGTTTCGGTATTAACGCGAATTATATCTCCTACTTCTATAAAAAGGGGGGTTGTAACTTTAAGTCCGGTTTCAACCACAACCGTCTTTGTGCCTCCTTGAGCGGTATTGCCTTTTATGTTTGGTGGAGCTTCAACCACTTCCAAATCAACTTTTATCGGCAACTTAAATCCGATAATCTCATCATCAAACAAAAGCGCATCAACCACCGCCCCTTCTTTGATATACAAAAGTTTGTCTTGCAATTCCTCCTGACTAAACTCAAAACGCTCTTTTGGATTATCGGGGTTTGCAAAAACAGCTTTTCCGCGAGCGGCGTAGATAAACTTAAGCGGTTTTTTGTCCAACTCGGCTTCTTCTATTTTATCGGCTTGCGTGAAAGTTTTCTCAAGTGTAGCGCCGGTTACAAGGTTTTTCATCTTAACCGTATTGTGAGGTTTCTGGCGTTGTTTTTTGACAATGCCACTGCTCCAGACAATCTCACACGGTTCATCATCAATTACAATAACTTTTCCCGGTTTTAATTCTGTGTATGAGAGCATATCCAATTAGTTATCTGCTAAAAATCAAGCCTGCTCTTTTAGAGCTTTTTTAATTTCTTTTAACAGGGTATTTGCCACTTTTTTATTCTCTTGCAAGAAAGTTCGCGCCGCATCATAGCCTCTTCCCAGTTTGTACTCTCCGTATGAGTATGAAGCGCCTGACTTTTTAACAAATCCAAATTTCTCACCAAGTGCCAAAAGTTCACCTTCACGCGATATTCCCTCGTTGTACAAAAGGTCAAACTCCGCAACTCTAAACGGGGGAGCGACTTTGTTTTTAACAACTTTTACTCTGTGTCTACCACCTTTAACTTCAGTACCTTTTTTAATTTGCGCTATCCTGCGAATGTCCAATCGCACCGATGTATAAAACTTTAGGGCTTTACCTCCTGGTGTGGTTTCAGGGTTTCCAAACATAACCCCGATTTGCATTCTTATTTGGTTAATAAAGATAACCACGGTTTTGCTTTTTGCCGTTATGGCGGTGAGTTTGCGCAAGGCTTGGCTCATCAGTCTTGCTTGTTTTCCAACGTGTTGTGCTCCCATTTCTCCTTCTATTTCGTCTTTCGGAGTGAGCGCCGCTACAGAGTCTACGACTATCAAATCAATTTCTCCGGATCTTACTAGGCTTTCAACTATCTCCAGTGCTTGCTCTCCGGTATCCGGTTGAGAAATTAAAAGCTCATCTGTTTTGACTCCGATTTTTTTTGCATACTCGGGGTCAAGCGCATGCTCTGCATCTATAAACGCGCAAACACCTCCTTTTTTTTGGGCCTCCGCTACCGCATGCAGGGTAAGGGTTGTTTTACCGGAGCTTTCAGGCCCGAAAATCTCAATGATACGTCCTCTTGGAAAACCGCCAACACCGAGCGCCCAGTCAACCCCGATGGAGCCCGTAGGGATAACATCAACATCAACTTTTGACTGTTCACCAAGAGTCATTATCGCATCATCTCCAAATTGACTTCTTATGGAGTCAATCGCCACCTTTGCCTTATCAAGTTTTGATGCGCTATCTTTTTTCTCTTTTTTATTTTCTTTTTTTGTCTTTGTTTTCTTTGTCATACGCTTTATGCGAAGTTCGCTTTTTAATTGATATACAACTAGTTTAGCATACAAGATACATTGACAAAACAGAGTGTTACTGGTTTTGCTCCTCGCTATTTTCTTTTTGTTCTTCTTTATAAACTAAAGTAACGGTTTGTTTTTTAACTTTGCCGAATTTGTCTTGAGCTTCAAAGTTTAGATAATTTACTCCCGGGGCCAAAAGAAGAGTGTGGGAGAATTTGCCATCGGTGTCTAAAAAAAGCTCTTTGCCGTTTACACTGAATTTAACAACGTTTTTGGCAGTCCCGGTTATGGTTACAAGTTGGCTGTTTACTTCCACTGTACCATTTTCCGGCACGTCAATGAAAAGCTGAGGACCTGAGAGTATATCATACCCGCGTATAGCGCCGTATACAAAAACAATCAAAACAACCAAAACAAATATTATTTTATTTACTGTTGTATTCGTTGGAAACATAATCCTCAGTTACATTTTCATTGTCTATAAGCTCTACACTGTCGTTATCCTCCAGGGCGCTTGTATCTGCAGAGCCATTCTCGCCATCTTCCACCATTTCGTTTTCGTCAAAAGCATCTTCTGGTTTTATAAGTACGGCTCTCGGCTTACTTCCTTCGGCCGGTCCCACAACCCCTTTCTCTTCAAGCAAATCCATAATGCGCGCCGCGCGAGCATAGCCCACACGCAGTTTTCTTTGAATGTAGGTGGTTGAGGCTTTCCCGGCGCTTACAACTATCTCTTTGGCTTGTTCAAACAGAGGATCATCATCTTCATC
>JALWJR010000087.1 GCA_026996985.1 Candidatus Kaiserbacteria bacterium | reverse complement strand
GAAAATTTCCGATTTTTTTGATGACCTAAACAATTACTCGGCAATTGAATTGAATTTAAATAAAAATCTTGACGAGTTTGTAAAACTAAAAAACGAAGCGGAAGAACAGAAAAGCGAACTTGCCGAGCGTACCGCAAGGGAGCAAGAGCTAAAAGCTCAAAAAGAACAAGAAGTTGTTCTTGTAAACAGCAAAAAGTTGGAAAGGAGCATCTTGCTTTCAAAGGCGAAAAAAGAACAAGAAAAATATGAAAAACTGATAGCTGAAAAAGAGGCAATAAAAGCGAAGATAAGAAACAGAATTTTTAAAGTGGCCTCCGGCGAGAAAATATCCTTCGGTGACGCGCTCTCTTTGATAGAGCCTTTTGAAAAGGCGCTGGGAATAGACGCCGCTTTTTTACTGGCGGTTTTGTTTCAAGAATCCGGTTATAAAGGAAAAATCGGAGGTAATATAGGGCAGTGCAAATATAATCAACCCAATCCGCATGGAACTGCAAAAAACGGATATCAAGTTATGTCAAAAAGTCAGCAAAGCGCATTTTTGAAGATAATGAAAGGTATAGGAAAAGATCCGGCGCAAACACCTGTATCCTGCCCTATCCCTTCAGATGGGGCATACGGAGGAGCTATGGGGCCGGCTCAGTTTATGCCAACCACTTGGCTTGCGGTGCGCAATGCCGCCGCAAAAGTTCTTGGCAAATCTCCCGAATCTCTTTCACCGTTTTCCAATCAAGACGCTTTTATCGCTTCGGGTGTATATCTTAGAGACCTGTATTATTCAAAAGGTTGTCGCGACTATGCAAACAAATATGCCCACATCGCTCCACGAAAAACACTGCAAGAGAGATGTGCCGCTTCAAAATACTATGCCGGCGGAGCTTGGTGGAAATATAGGTTCAAATATGGTGAATCTGTTGTAAGAAGAGCAAACAAATTCAGGGCTGATATAGCAACCTTGAGAGAATAAAGTGCTTGTTTTAAGTTTAAAAACCCTCCGTAAACGGAGGGTTTTTAGGTTCTTTATTGGTTTAATTTTCCGTTTCTTCTTCTTTCTCCTCTTTTCCTTTTTGCTCAATTTCAACATCTTCAACTGAACGTTCTTCCTCTTCTTCCGGCTCTTCCTGTTGCGCAACGACAGAGACAACTATCTCTTCTTTATCTATCAAAGGCTCTGCGGATTCAGGCAACCGTATATCGCCCACAACAATTACACTGTCTTGATCTTCCAATTTTGAAAGGTCAACTTCAAGTGATTGCGGTATTTGACTTGGGCGAACCTCAATTTCAAGTTCGTGCATTTGCTTAACTACAATAAGACCCTTCTTCTCAGCCGGAGCTTCACCAACAAATTCAAGCGGAACCTCAACAGAAACCTTTTTACCGCGTTCTATTATGTAAAAATCAACATGCAGAATTCTGTCGGTTACAGGGTGATATTGCACATCATAAACAAGAGCTTCTTTAGTGTCTCCAATTCCTTCCAAATTTATAATTGAGGATGTTCCGGCTTTGTTAAATACTTTCAAAAATTCACTCTCGGAGATCACAATCGGTGTCGTCTCCTCTTGAGGACCGTAAAAAACGGCCGGTATCTTACCTTCGTTTCGCAATGTGTTGTTTTTATGTCCCGCCTCGCGCGGTTGTACATTTATTGAAAACTTCATGGTTGACTAGTATACACAAAAACTTAAAAAAGAAAAGTGTTTGTCAGAATAAGACGCCTTGAAATTTCTTATAACCCATCTATTTATACACACCGTGATCACCCACAACAAGCAAAATGTCCTCTTTTTTATTTTTACCACACTGAAAAACAATGCGATACTTCCTATCAACGGAAAATGAGTAAATTTTTTTAAGTTTTCCGTGTAATTTGTGAACAGATAAATTCTTGTGATTTTCAGGGTTTTTAAACAATTCTATTTTCTCAATCACTCTTTCTTGCAAATCTTCGTCAAGGGCTGAAAACATTTTTATAAACTTCTTTGTATACGCCACCTCTATCATAAAATACAAAAAAACTAGGACAACTCTTTGGCAAGTTTTTGCAGGTCCCCCTTATAAACTCTACCCTTTACAACATCAATTTGCGCTTCCGCCAAATCTCTAAGAGCTTCTTCTTCTTTCAATAACTTAAGAGCCAAGCGAACAACCTGCGCTTTCGTTTCCGCTTTTTTGCTTTTTATCATTGTTTCAATAAATTCTTCCAATTCCCTGTCTACCGGTATGGACAATGTCACCATAAGCCAAATAATTAAAAATTAATATGATACTGTCATATGATAATATCATACACTCTTAAAAAGACAATGCCTGACAAAACTTGTCTGGCATACTAAAGTTAGCAGTTGCACTTACCCTCTTTTTTAAGTTGACGCTCAAAATCTTTTACATCATCAAGGTCGCTTATCTGTTTCCAGTTTTGAGCCTCAACAACTTTAATCGGAAAATCTTTTGCCATTTTTACAACCGTTTGCGGAAGCCCGAACTCCTCCCCGTCTTTAATGGGAACCATGGGATAGTTAAAATACTCCGGAGTCAGCACAAACATGTTCGTGTTTATAACTCCTCCGTTTTCATGCGTCCCTTCTTCTATTGAGGTGAAGTTGCCGTTTTCATCAAAGATAACCTTTCCTCCGCTGAATTTGGAGTGAACCTTCTTAACAAGTATTGATCTCTCATGCTTGAGCACTTCTTCTATGTCTTCTTTTGAATAAATATCGTCTCCCATCATAATAAGAAACCTTCCTCGCACCAAAGATTGAACCAAAGAAATAGCGTGTGCCGTGCCTTTCATCTTTTTTTGCCTTACATATTTTACAGGTCTTCCCAAATAACAATCTCCAAAGTGGTTTTTAACTTGTTCGGCCAAATATCCGACAACAAAAATTAGCTCGTCTATTTCATCGGGAAGTTTTTCCAAATTATGCTCAACCAAGTTTTTTCCGCATACTCTGACCATGGGTTTCGGAACGTGATATGTTAGAGGCCTCATTCTTGTTCCGTACCCTGCGGCTAAAATTACAGCTTGCATACTTTGTTTTAATTTAATAATTTTTCTGCTTCTTCAAACAATATCTCAGACTCATCAACTTTGCAAATAAAAACTTTCTCTTTATCTATCCCGACAAAACCGAGATCTTTCAAAATCTCTTTTCTAAACCAAGAATTCCCTTCTCCTATACCGCCCGAGAACACGAGCAAATCAACACCTTGCATAAGCCCGGCGTAAGCAAAGATGTATTTTTTCACACTTCGCATAAAAATATCAACCGCCAATTTATACGGCTCTTTTCCTTCTTTTGCCTTGTCAAATATAAATTTCGTATCTGTCATATCGGTCAGAGCCTTAAATCCCGAATGTTCATTTAACAAAGAGTAAATCTCATCCGGTGAGAGAAAATCTTTTTTACTTAAAAGATAAGGCAAGGCCGGGTCAACATTTCCGCTTCTTGTAATCATCATTACGCCTTCAAGAGGTGTGGCCCCCATTGAAGTTGCAAAACTTTTTCCGTTTTTTATCGCGGTTACAGAGCTTCCTCCACCCAGATGGGCTACTATTATTTTCTCAAACTCTTTGTTTTGCTCTTTAAGCTGTTTTAAAACGCTTTTTAATGCCAGCGAATGAAATCCGAATCTGCGCACTCCTTGTTCTGCATACCTTTTAGGTATCGGGTATATAACTTCTTCTTTTGGCAAATCTGCATGAAAAAAGGTATCGGGCACCGCAACTTTCGGCACAAACTGATCAATATGATCAATCGTCGCAAGAGAAGCCGTGTTGTGAATGGGAGCAAAGTCGGTAAACTCTTCTATGATCTTGTAAATATCATCATCTAAAATAACGCTTTTTTGTATCTCGCCCATGTGCACAACTCTTATGGAGACTGCGTCATATTGAGTGTTTTTAAGAAAATCAACTTCTTTTTGGGATAAAATTTTCGGATGCGCCCTTTTAAAGATGGCTTGTTGCGTTTTTTGTCCGCCCTCAAAAAGGCAGTATTTAGTGGCTGTTGAGCCGGGGTTTATTGTTAAAATATTATATTTCTTCATAGGCCCATTTGTTTAAATCTTCGGGGTCTTGCCCGTGTTTTAAAATGTACTCTTTTTCTTTTTCAAGAAGTTTTTCCATTTTTGCCGACACCTCATCTTTTTCGATTTTATCAATCACTCCTTCTTTGTATGCCTGCTCTGCCACATCTTTCACAATATGAAAGCGTGACAGCTCATTCCTGGCTTTCATATCAAACGGAGTTGTTGTGGCTCCTTCTTCTTTGTAGCCTTTGATTTGAATTCTGTGGGGTTCTATAAAACCAAACAGCAGTTTCTGAATCGTTCTTGCATAGCCGTGATAGTACCAAAGAACCTGTTTATCAAAGGTTAAAAGGTCAAAGAGAGTTTTTCCGGCTTGGGTTTCGTCTTTGATATTCTGCAGGGCGCCGGTGTGTAAAACAGAAACCACTCTAACCCTTACATCCGGCATAAGTTTTTTGCAAATTGAAACCGCAGATACTACAGATTCGGTTATATAATCTCCCATGGAAACCAACACAACATGCGGAAGATCATCGCTGAACCTTTCCAAAATGCTTAGCGAATCTTTTACCGCCAAATGCGCTTTAATCGGAGAGAAATAAAGGTTTTTGTTTCTTTTGCCGACGACAAAAACATTTACTCCGTCTGATCTGGAGAGTCCGTCGGAGATAGATGCTAAAGCCGTGTTTTGATCCGGCGGGAAATAAACCCGCACTATATCATCGTCGTGATCAAGCAAATTTGCTATAAAAGACGGGTTTTGATGGGAGAAACCGTTATGGTCTTGCCTTTCCAAAAGGGAAGAAAGAAAAATATTAATCGGTGGAAGAGGGTTTCTAAAATGCACGCCTCTGGAGCGTTTTATAAACTTTATATACTGATCAATCATAGATGAGACAATGTGCGCAAAAGCCTCGTAACTTGCAAAAACTCCAACTCTTCCGGTTAGCGTGTAGCCTTGCAACATTCCAAAAAGAACATGTTCCGACAAAATCTCAACCACCCGCCCGTTTGGCGACATATCCTTATCCCAACTCTCCAGTGGCCACCTGAAAGCTCTTTTCTCCACGTCAAAGATGGCTTGCAGATGGTTTGAGTAAGTCTCATCCGGTGAAAATAATCTGAAAGATGACGGGTTAAACTTAAACAAATGCGCGAAATATTCACCGGAGACAAAAGCGGAATCATTTTGAGATTGATCAACTTGCTGGAATTCCATCAAGCCCTCCGTCTCGGGAATTGAAAAATCAACCGCCCCTCTGTGCGCATATTTGCTTCTGCCGACTTTACGCTCTCCTTGAGGAATAAGCTCTTTGATATCACTGTCCAAAATAATCTCGCCTTTTTTGTCAAAATCTATAAGCTCACCCGCCTTATAAGAGCGCAACCACTCTTCCAGCAAAGAAAGTTGTTTTTTATCTTTTAAATTGTCAAAAACAACTTGATGAGATGCAAAATTTCCTTCAACTTTAACGCCCGAGACTTCCTTGGGCGCGCCCATACCTTTTGGAGTTTTTAAAATAACAACCGGCCAGCGCGGCGCTTCAACCGTTGCGGTTTTGTCGGTGGTTTGTATCAACTTTATTCTCTCTATGGCGGAGTCAAAAACTTCCATGGCGCGACCGTGCAACTCTTCGGCCGTCTTGCCTACAACAAACAAAGCTTCATACCCGTGCGCATCAAAGAATTTTTCTATCTCATCATCATCCATTCTGCCGAAAATCGTCGGACCGGATATTTTATAACCGTTCAAGTGCAAAACCGGCAAAACAGCGCCATCTGTTGAAGGGCGGATAAATCTGTTTGCATTCCATGAAGCAGAAAGAGGTCCGGTTTCGGCCTCTCCGTCTCCTATCAGACAAACAGAGATTAGAGACGGTTCATCAAGTACGGAGCCGTAAGCTGTTGAAAGTGAGTAGCCTAACTCCCCGCCTTCCAAAATTGAACCGGGTGAAAGAGGGGTTATATGAGAAGGAAATCCGTAAGGAGCGGAGAAGGAGCGAATGAATTTTTCAATGCCTTCTTTTGTGAACGGATAGTTGTTATAAAAGTGTGAAATTGAACCCTCTATAAAAACTCCGGATAAATACCCGGGCGCTCCGTGACCGGTGCCTACGATATAGAGAAAATCTCTATCGGGGTTTTGGTTTATCAAGCGATTTATGTGCGCGTAGACAAAATTTATTCCCGGGGTTGTTCCCCAATGTCCCAGAAGACGCGGTTTTATATGCTCCGGTTTTAACGGCTCCTCAAGAAAAAAATTACTTTTCAAAAAAATTTGCGCCACTGAGATATAATCGGCAAGACGCGTATACTTTAGCAGTTGAGTAAGCTCAGACATGTATTAATTGTAACATATCTGTTTGTTCTATTTTTTTGGGTCTGTGGATTTAGGGTGTCTCTATTTCATCTAAAATCTCTTTTGCAATCTCTTTTACCTTTTCGTTTTTTATTTTCTCCAACACCTGCTCTTTTCCGTCTTTAAACGCTAACATATCTCCTATGCCGTTTTTAAAATATCCGTACCTCTGCAGTACAAACTCAAGCCTGTCTATTGACTTTACAAACTTTGCCTCGGGCGTCTCTTCTTTTTCAAACTCCTCCCAGAGAGATAAAAACTCGGGAGCAAAATCAAAAGAGCTTAAGATTTCCTCCATTGCTTGTTTTTCTCTCTCATGCTTGTCTTCTACATTGTCACGAACGGGAATATCACCTATTATCGCCTCGCCAAGCTCGTGTAAAATTGCCATTTTAAGCACCTTGTTTTGATCAAGCTCCGGAGCAAGCTGTTTCTGCAAAAACAAGGCCAAAACAACTACGGAGAAACTGTGATCGGCAACAGATTCGGCTTGCTCTTTTTCAACTCCCCAATACTTTACCCAGCCGGTTCTAAGCAAATTTTTTAAAGTGAAAACATATGAAAACAACTTAACCGCTTTACTTTTGTCATTTCCCAGTTTTGCCGAAATTTTATTTCTCCAGTACATACGTATAAATTACTTTAATCCACTTTCTTAAAAAACACAAAAGGACCGAGTTTATAAACTCGGCCTATCTCCTCCCTTTTTATCAAAGTTGAAACTGCGCATCCACCAAGCTCTTTCGCCACCCTCTCGATCAACGCTCGCACGTAAAGTCCGCTTGAGCTTATGGTCTCTCCGCAGATAATCGGAATATTTGCATCATCTTGCAAACTTTCAAAAAGCTTGCTCCACGCTTTTTTAATTTCAGCCAATCGAAAATCATTTTCAGATTTTAAATTCAACTTTTGCAAACTCTCGCGTACCAAATTTGAAAATTCTTTACCTGACAGAGTATCTGCATGTTTTAAATTCAATTTATAGATATAAACGGTTTTTGATGGTATATCAACTTCCGATATTCGCCCCGAGTTTGCAAAGTAAAACAGAGGCTTTTTCTCTCCCGTTTTTTTGCTGACTGCCGGCTTTGATGAGAATATCGGATACTGCATATTCCAGCTCCCTTGAAGTTTTTTGGAGACTTTTTTTAAACTTTTCAGCCCGTTAAAATCAAATTTATCACAGGTCTCCGGTATCCCGAGCAGGTCTCCGGTATCGGTTTTAAAACCGAGCGCAAAACAAAAAAAGTATTTTTTATCAAGCTTTAAATATTTGTCCTTTTCTTTGCATTTCTCACCAGCTAAAACCAGCACCTTCCCGCATGCCAGAGGGTCAAGCCGTCCGGCATAAGTAAGAGGAATTTCATCATCAATACCCTGTTCTTCCCTTAGTCTCTGCAGAAGAGTTGAGAGCAACTCTCCTTCTTTTTTCCAAATAATGTATTTGTTATCTTGGAGTTTTTTTGTTTTTTCCATGACACTTATCTAAAACTTTGTTTGCAAAAGAGTAAGTTGCGGGACCCCAAACTCCGGTGGGGCGACTAAGGCCGACCGGCTCAAGTATCTCTTTGGCAAAGAGCTCTTGAAACTTCATAACGGCTTTTTTAGTTGCGGGACCGAAATAGTCGGTCTCGCTACCCTTGCTTCCCGGACCTTTTTGGGCAACTGCCGTTTTTTTATTCATGTTTAGAAACTCTTGAACAAATTTAACTTGCTCATTTCTTGCTCCGGGGTAAAAAGTTTTGTCAAAAACAACTTTCGGACAATCAACTCTCTTGGTTGGCTCAGTATTTACCTGCTCAATTTTAGAGCTTGCCGGCAAAATCAAATTTAAAAGATACTCTTCATTTGACAAGGTCGGACCTTGTTGTTTGTCTTCTTGTTTTTGGGTTTTTGTATTTTTGTTTTTGTTATCTGTTTTGCTATCTCCCAAGCGAATATTTGCAAAAATTCTGGAGAGCATCTCGGCGAGAGTTTCTTTTGGAATTGGCGCTTCTATTTTGGGCAAATCAACTTGCGCAAAAACCACACTGACAGTTGTTAAAAAAACGAATAAAAATGATATTATCTTTTTCATGTTAGAGATTATACCGCAAAACTCGTTTATTCTCACCTTGTGTTTAATCGCTTTTGCGGGATTGGTTTTTATGCTAATTAGAAGACCAAAACAAAACCGAAACTGGTGCCCCGAGCACAAAATTCAACCTGTTTTAAAAATAAACGACAATGAAGTGGAGATAGCCGGCTTGGTTGAGGCAACGTATCTCGCACCGATGAAAGCAGATGTCAGGCGTGTGAACTGGAAGTTTAAAATTGACGATATAGAACACGTTTGTTTGCTGTTGGAGATTTTCAAAGTGGACCTACCGTTTGGCAAAAAAATAAAACCGATTCACACTTTTTTGGGTTTCACTCTTAAAGACGGTCGCGGATTTGCCGTCTCGCCCGCCGGGAGA
>JALWJR010000086.1 GCA_026996985.1 Candidatus Kaiserbacteria bacterium | reverse complement strand
CGCAGAGCTTGCGCTATTTTAAATCCTTCAAGCAGGTATGTTTCATTTAAAAGCCCTATTATAACTTGTGTTTTTGAATCAAAGTTTGGAATCAAACCTCTTGCCTTTAGAAATTCTTCTATTGTTACGTCTCCCATTCCAAATCCTATTCCGGTTATTTTCTCGTTGGTAAACAGAGATGCCAAATCATCATAGCGACCACCGCCAAAAAGTGAACGAGCATTTTCAGGGTTTGTATCAAAAATTTCAAAAACAACCCCGGTGTAATAATTAAATCCTCGCACGGTTCCGGTATCTATCACCACATTTGTTATGCCAATTTCGGCAAGTTTGGTTTTTAGCTCATCGAGTCTGTCGGTGGATGATTTGGCGTCAAGTTTTGCAAGCAGGGCCTTTGTTTTTTCTTGTATAACTTTTGCCAGTTCAATTTCAAATTCTTCTGACGGTATTTTTGCTCGTTTATCCAAAAGTTTCATTGTCTGCTGTCTTTGCTCGAAGCTCAATTCAAGTTCATCAAAAATGTCTTGCAAAAACTTTCTGTCGTTTAGACGAATCTCAAAATCGGTATCTTTTGCGCCAAAGGCTTTCATGATTGAGTAGGCGAGAGATATGACTTCAATTTCAGCTTCAAGTCCTTCAACGCCAAACAAATCGGCATTTAACTGCCAGAACTCGCGAAGACGTCCCTTTTGCGGTCTTTCATACCTGAAACAGTTGGGAATGGAGTACCAACGCACCGGAAAAGAAAGCTCACGCTTGGAGGCCGCTATCATACGCGCAACGGTTGGGGTCATCTCCGGGCGCAGGGTTACACTTCTTCCGCCGCGGTCTTGAAAAGTGTAAGTTTGCTCATTTACAATCTCTTCACTCTCAGATGCTTTTGTTGTATAAAGTTCGGTTGGCTCAAGAACGCTTGCGTCATATTTTTCATAACCGAAAAGTTCACAAGTTTTAGACATTGTACCCAAAATAAAATCGTGTACCCTTTTTTTCTCCGGTGGGAAATCGCGCACTCCTTTATAACAAGTTGTTGGTAATTTGTTCATAATCTTTTTTAATCTAATTAAACGTACAAAGTTTTATTGTTTAATGTTCCGTTTGCTTTGCTTGTCTCTGTGGCACTGTCAACCAATTTCATTATTTTTTGCGCAACCTCTGACGGTTTTGGAATATTGTGCATTTGTGTCATGAATGTTTTGTATCCGGCAGTTTCAACTGAGATAGTACCAAAATTAAGCAATTCTTCCAATATTCCTTTTCTTCTGATTGAAACATTCTGCACTCTTTCAAGTCTTAAGGTGGAGCGAGTCCTGTGAAAGAGATTTATTTGCTCTATGTGTATGATGCGTTTGTTTGTAACAATCCACAAATCAAGATAGTGATTTGTCCAGACAACAAACAAAGATACCCAAAACAGCAAAAGAATTATTGCAAAGATAAACACTACGGTAGGGGAAACTTCAGAACCTGCTGTAGCAAAAGAAAAAACAATTAATGCCAAGGCAAACCCCAAAGCAACATAGAAAACATCTCTTACAAACTTAAACCAGTGCTTTCTTGTTAAAAGAATGATGTGCTCATCTTTTTGCAGGTTTATTTTTTGTTTTGTCAGATAACTTTTAATCATGCTTTAATTGCTATATAAGCTGACAACAGCAGGGCCAAAATAAGGGTTGAACCGAAAAAGTAAATGACAAACGTTGCAATTGTCACTTTTGAATTCATGGCAAACATTTTCCAGTGATAAATGAGGATAAACGAAGCGGTAATCCAAGCTGCTATGGTTATTATTAAGCCGAAGGTTAAAACAGACATACTTTGTTAGTTGAGTGCTTGTTGATCTTCTACTTCTGTTAGGTTTTCCTTTTCATTTGCGTTTGCATCATTTTTTGTCGGCGAGATTTTAAATGCCAAATACAAAATGGCAATGTATACCAAAAGTCCGTAGAAGCATGTTGGAAGAATTAAAGCTCCATAGACCATTTT
>JALWJR010000085.1 GCA_026996985.1 Candidatus Kaiserbacteria bacterium | reverse complement strand
AATCAAGAATGATTTTCCACAGCTGTTGTAAATTTTTCAGGATAATCGGTAAAAATAGCCTCAACCCCGATTTTTTGCATTCTTTCATAGTCTTTTTTTGTGTTTACCGTCCAAACGAAAACAGATAAACCCTTTGCCTTTATTTTTTCTACAAACTGTTTATCAACCCAAAACAGTTCGGATACAACACCTGCTATCGGCAAATTCTCCAGAAAATCAAAAGTTATCGGATTGCAAGCGAAAATTGCCATTTTTTCAATATTCGGAGAAAGTCTCTCTGCTTCAAGCAAAATTTCATGTATAAACGAGCTGATAATTGCATCATTTACTTTTTTATCTTGAAGTGTTTTGAGAGTGGGGGTGAGAGCCTGTTTTTCTTTTATCTCTATGTTTAGTTGGATTTTGTTTTTTGTAATCTCAAGCGCTTCGTTTAAGGTTAAAATATCCGGCTTTAATTTTTTTAATTCTGAAACAGAGAAGTCGTTGATAAAATAGTGTTTGTTGTTTTTTAAAATAAAGTGATCGTGATGCAGTACAACTTCTCCGGTTTTACAAACCCTGGCATCTGTCTCTATCATATCCGCTCCGGAGTAAATCGCTTTTTGAAATGCCAAAGCTGTGTTCTCAGGATATGTTCCGGATGAACCCCTGTGAGCTATTATTTTTAAATTGTTCATTTTTGATGTGAAAATAAAAAACAACTTGCTTATTCCGTTCGTTGCGGAAAGGGCGGGATTCGGTCACCGTTGCTAAATTCAAACTTCGCCCTCGGCTCGTTTTCATTAAGCAACCTCGGCCCCGACGCTCATGGTTTTGCTTCCTTCGGTCGCAAAACATATTCGCTCTTTTCGAATCCCAACGCGGAGCAAAGCAGTTTGCTCCGCTCCCTCTCCTTACTCACTCCGTTTATTGCGGAGAGGGCGGGATTCGAACCCGCGGTGCCTTTCGGCACACACGCTCTCCAAGCGTGCGCATTCGACCACTCTGCCACCTCTCCGTTGCGCCTATAATATCACAAACGATGATTTTTGAAAAAATTTTGCGATTTTTGGTTTTTTTAGTACAATTGTTGCACTATGGGTGACGACAAACAATATTTAACACAAGCAAAACTTGATGAGTTGTTGGCCGAGCTTGAAGAGCTGAAAACGGTTAAAAGAAAAGAAGTGGCCGAGCAACTTGAATATGCGCGTTCTTTGGGCGACCTCTCTGAGAATGCCGAGTACAAGGAGGCAAGAGAGTTACAAGCAACAATAGAAGGAAGAATTTCCGAGCTTGAATATATAATAGCAAATGCCGAGGTTATAAAAGAATCAAAGGGTGATGAGGTTGCAATCGGTTCAAAAGTAAAAATTGTCAAGGTTGGCGAAAAAGAAGAAAGGGAATATGAAATAGTCGGTCCGGCTGAAGCCAACATGAAAGAGAGGAAAATTTCTCATATTTCTCCTTTGGGAGCGGCGATGCTTGGCAAAAAGAAGGGCCAGTTTTTTGAATTTGAAACCCCAAACGGAATGGTTAAGTACAAAATAATAGATATAAAATAAGTGAAACCGATTGAAACAACCCACTTTTGTGTTAATCTGAGAATATGGTTTTTTGGGCCGATAAAATTGTTAATGAAATAGAAAAAAAGCTGAGCAAAACTATAATGCAAAAAGCTCCTTTGCTTGTGCGTGATGAAAAAACGCTAAGCGGGCGAGTACATATCGGCTCCATGCGCGGGGTTGCAATTCACGGGATAGTGAATGATGTTTTAAACGAAAGAGGGATATCTTCGGAATTTCAGTATGAGCTTAATGATTTTGACGCGATGGATGATATTCCATCTTATCTTGATAAAAATGAATATGAAAAATATTTGGGAGTCCAGTTGTATAAAATCCCTTCTCCCGATGGGAGCGCCGAGAATTTTGCCGAGTATTTCGGACGAGAGTTTGTGCAAGTTATAAAAGAAGCCGGGTTTGATGCGCGCTTTTACAGATTAAGCGAGGTTTAT
>JALWJR010000084.1 GCA_026996985.1 Candidatus Kaiserbacteria bacterium | reverse complement strand
CAAGCAAAGAGACCGACAAAATAAAGAAAAAACCGGTTAAAAGCCCGAAAAAATTTCCATTTAGAAGGTCTTTCATTGTTTTTATGTTAAAACAAAACCAACGCTTTGCAAGTAAAGTTAAGCCCCGGCGCGCTCTGCGCGCCGGGGCGATGTCGTGTTCATCAGTCGTCATTGATCGGCCAAGCCATATTCCTCCTCCTTTTTTGGATTGAAAGAACAATATCAAAATTGTACCGCTTTATCTGCAAAAGGCAAATACAAGGTCCGACCTTGTAATTTTCAAAATCATGCTCTTTGAAACGCAATTTATTTTATAAAATTCTTGAGTTCACTTATTTTAACTCTCTTTTGCTCTCCGGTGTCGCGCTCTCTTAGGGTTACCGTGTCATCATCAAGAGTTTCAAAATCCACCGTAACACAAAACGGCGTTCCTATTTCGTCTTGTCTTCTGTATCTTTTGCCTATGTTTCCGGAGTCGTCAAACTCCGCCATAAAATCAAACTTCAACTTGTCAAATATCTCGCGTGCCCTTGAGACAAGCTCCGGCTTGTTTTTCAAAAGAGGGAAAACCGCAACCTTAACGGGAGCCAGTTCAAAAGGCAAACGCAAAACCACCCTGTTCTCGCCTCCCAGTTCATCTTCATCATAAAACTCAGAAAGTGTTGCGAAAAACACTCTGTCCAGTCCGGATGATGCTTCCACAACATGCGGAATGTATTTCTCACCCGTGTGCGGGTCTGTATATTCAAGCTTTACCCCGGAGCGCTTTGTGTGTACCGAAAGGTCATAGTCACTGCGCGCATGAATTCCTTCTATTTCTTTAAAGCCGAGTTTGGGGAAATTGTACTCTATATCCTCTGCGGCAGACGCATAAAAAACAAGGTTGTCATGTTTTTTGAAACGCAAGTTTTCTTTTTTGAATTTTAGCGTGTCGGTATAAAAGCGCATGCGTTTTTCGCGCCAACTTTGATACTCGGCATCGGCATCATTTGGGTGTGTGAAATACTGCATTTCCATCTGCTCAAACTCGCGTTTGCGGAAAATAAACTGTCTGGGAGAGATTTCATTTCTAAAAGCCTTGCCGATTTGCGCTATACCGAAAGGCACTTTAACACGCGTTGTATCTACTACATTTTTAAAGTTGATATAAATTCCTTGCGCTGTCTCGGCGCGCAGATATGTCGGATTGTCAGACCAGTCTCCCGCAAAATTCCCAAGGTTTGATTGCACAAGCAAATTAAAACTTCGCGCGGGAGTAAAATCGCTCTTTCCGCATTTTGGGCATTTGATTTCGCTTTTGTGTTTTTTCAAAAGTTTGTTTATCTCCTCATCCGACATTTTCTCATCAGCATGCTCGCCCAACTCCTCAAGAATATGATCGGCACGAACTCTGCTATTGCAAACTTTGCACTCCATCAGCGGATCTGAAAAACTTTCAACATGCCCGCTTGCCTTCCAAACCTCCGAAGACATAAAAATTGAACTATCAAGCCCCACTATGTTCTCATGAAATTGCACCATTTCTTTCCACCAGAGGTCTTTTATGTTTTTTGCCAGCTCAACTCCATATGGACCAAAATCATAAACCCCGCCCAGACCACCGTAAATTTCAGAGCTCGGATATATAAACGCTCGTCTTTTGCTTAAAGAAATTATTTTTTCGTATTTGTCCATGGGCTTGATTATACTTTTTACTTTACCACTTATTTCTGTGACCCCTACGGGACTCGAACCCGTGTTTCTGCCGTGAGAGGGCAGCGTCCTAGACCGCTAGACGAAGGGGCCTGCAAATCACATCCCGGATGCAGGACGGGTGCGAGCTCCAAAACGAAAACCTATATGAGTGCCGCCGCCCTGCATCCGGGATGCGATACTTTTAGTTTAAAAAAATTTTCAACTATTGCAAGCTTAAGCACTTAACATCGCCTGTGTTTGACATCCGATGCCAAACACAGCTACTCAAACACACAATTCTCACAGACAAACTCCGCCCCCACT
>JALWJR010000083.1 GCA_026996985.1 Candidatus Kaiserbacteria bacterium | reverse complement strand
TTTCGGCAATTTCTTCAATTGCAACTGCACGGCTTTTTTAACAAAAAAATCTTTTATTCCCATGTTTTTGAATTATCTGATACGCGACTATAATACCATTTTTTAAGCTGTTTGCACGCATTTTTTTAAAATGTGGTATTATTTTTCTATGAATATAAAACCGGCAATTTTGGAAAAAAGCTTCAAGCAAATTGAAAGTAAAGTAAAAATTGCGCAAAAAGTCGGTTTTAATTTTGTGCAAATTGATATCTGCGACGGTGTGTTTGTTCCAAGTAAAACTTTCGGGTCAAACGCACGCAAAGACTCGGCGCAAAAAATATCAAAATTGGCAAAAAAATATAATGTAAAAATTGAACTTGATATGATGGTTAAAAAACCGGACAAAAGATCCTGGCAAACCTTTATAAACATTATCAAGCCAAAAAGAGTTATTTACCACCTAAAAACTCTGGATAGCAAAACTCCCAAGGAGATTTTCAATCATAAATGTGAGTTTGCGCTTGCCCTGTCTTTAAAAGATAACCTGGATAAAGCAAAACAGTTTATTGAAATTTTTCCTTTTTCATCTTTTCAAGTTATGGGTATAGAAAAGGTAGGCTTTGGCGGGCAAAAACTTTCACCCAAAGTTTGCGCCAAAATAAAGGCTGTTAAAAAATATTTTCCCAAAATGGGGATTGCCGTTGATGGAGGGGTTAAGATTGAAAACATAGAAACTCTTATCTCCTGCGGAGCAAATGAATTTGCAATGGGTTCGGGATTTTTCAAGTACAAAGACGGAGTAAAACAAGCTGCCGAGTTTTTGAAAAAACTGTAAATATGATATCTACCACGCTTTGTCTATAAGTTGTGCCATATCTTCAACATCACTCCAGGAAGAGCTTGGGTCTGTTATTGAAAGACCTTCTTTGATTTTACCTGTGCAATCTATTGGCTGGTTTCCTTTTTCAAGGAAAGCTTCGGTCATAAAACCTTTAAGAGAACTCTTGAGTTTTTTACTCTTTTTTCTTTTCTGCAAAAGATAATTTATTATCTTTATTTGTTTATCCGGGTTTTTGTTTGAATTTGAGTGATTCGTATCAACCAAAACAGCAGATGACAATCCCAACTTTTGCATTTGCTCCGCCATATACTCAACATCTCCGGCAAAGTAGTTTGGCCTTTTTCCACCTCTTAAAACGGCAAACAGAGCGTCGTTCCCTTCACTTTCAAAAATCTTACCTTCCGCATACCAAAGAGATTCTCCCGAGGCCGAAAGCAAAGAATTTGCAAGTTTATCCAAATCGCCATCCGTAGAATTTTTAATTCCAACCGGAAAATTGGCCACTCCGGCGAAAAGTCTGTGCTCTTGATCTTCCGATGAACGCGCGCCAATTGCCGCGAAAGAGTAAAAATCTTGCAAATAAGCCGTCAGCGGTAAAAACAAAGCCTCGTCTGCAATTGCCAAATCTAAATCGGCAATATCACTCATCAGTTTCTGAGCGCGCCTTACACCGGCTTTTAAATTTGTCTTTTTGCAAGGGTCAGGTTGCAAAAGCAGACCCTTCCACCCCAGTGTGGTTCTCGGTTTTTGGGTGTAAACTCGCATTGCAAACTTTATGCTATCGTATTGTTTCTGAAATTTGCTTAGACGACGAGCAAATTCCAAAGTTGCCTTCTCGCGCCAAGCACTACACGGACCGACTATAAACAGCGCTCTGTCATCTTTTCCTCTTACGATATTTTTTATTTCTTCTCTGTGTTTTTTGATACTTTGTTTTTGTTTGTTTGTAAGTTTAACTTCTTCAAGTTTTATTTTTCTTACTTTTGTTTTCATATTACTTTTTACACCTATAATAACAACTTAGAACTCTTCGTTTTTCTCGGCTATTTTAACGGAAAGCTCAACAAGAGCTTCCGGATTATCTTTTTTATGTACTCTGTTTTTGTTTTCATGAAAACAGCGAGTGCATCTGTGTGTGATTATAAATCTCTCGCCCTTTTTCTCTAAATTAACAGGCTCCATAAGCCCTCCAC
>JALWJR010000082.1 GCA_026996985.1 Candidatus Kaiserbacteria bacterium | reverse complement strand
ATATGAAAGAGCTCACAAAACAAGGAAAAAACGAAATGGCCGCCATGATGGAAGTCATGAAAAAATATCAAGCGGATTTACAAAAAGCTCTCGGGGGGAAAATCCAAAAAAGAAGACCTTTTTAATTTAGCCGTTTAACGCAACTTTATGTCTTTGTCAGTTGGTATAGTCGGACTGCCAAATGTTGGAAAGTCAACACTTTTCAATGCGCTTACAAAAAAATCCGCGCCGGCGGAGAACTTTCCGTTTTGTACCATTGACCCTTCGGTGGGGGTTGTTACCGTGCCCGATAACAGGCTTGATGCGCTGGCAAAATTCAGCAACTCGGAAAAGAAAATCCCGGCCATAGTTGAGTTTGTTGATATTGCCGGTTTGGTTGAGGGTGCTTCAAAAGGTGAGGGGTTGGGAAACCAGTTTCTCTCTCACATACGCGAGGTGGATGCGATAGCGCATGTTGTTCGTGTTTTTGAAGATGAAGACATAACCCATGTTCATGGGGCTGTTGACCCTATGCGCGATATTTCCGTTATAACTCTTGAGCTTACTTTGGCGGATTTGGAATCTTTGTTAAAAAGGAAAGGTAAACTTGAAAAACTATCACGCGCCTCAGATAAAGATGCGCAAAAACTTTTGGCTGTTGTTGATAAAATTTTGCCGGCGCTTGAGGTGGGTAGACCGGCAAGCAAGGTGCAACTTACAGACGATGAGAGAAAACTTGCAAAACAACTTAATTTGATAACACTGAAACCCGTTATGTATGTTTTGAACAAAAAATCAGACGGGCTAAACATACTGGACAATCCCGACGATGAAAGAACAAAACAACTCAAAAACTTTTTTGAGGATGAAAATACCGTAGTGGTTGAGGTTGATGCCGGGGTTGAAAATGAGCTTAAAGATGTTGACCCTTCAGATGCCGAGGAATTTAGAAGAGAATTTGGAGCTGTAGATTTGGGGATTGATAAAATGATTCGCGCCGGCTATGAGCTACTTGATTTGATTTCGTTTTTCACAACGGGAGAAAAAGAAACCAGAGCTTGGACAATCAAAAAAGGTTTTACGGCTCCCGAGGCGGGGGGTGTAATTCACTCGGATTTTCGTGATAAATTTATTCGCGCGCAAGTTATAGATACTCAATCTCTGCTTAATGCCGGTTCATATGCGCAAGCGAAAGCGCAAGGGTTAATTCGCACGGAAGGAAAGGAATATGTAGTTCAAGACGGGGACGTGATAGAGTTTTTGCATAGTTAAAATGCGACGAGTCAGAAACAGGATAGCTTTACTTTATCGGTGCCGGTAGTATTATACAAACATGCAAAAAGTTTTGGCAAAAGATTTTTTTCTTTATCTCGGTTACATCGTAACTTTTTACTTTACACTTGTTAATTTTACAATTTTAACTTTTCTTCTTGCCGATTTGTCATTTACGCAAGCCAAAGATTTATTTTTTGTTATAAAAGGCGGACAAGTCGCTTTTGTTGTTTCCGCTTTGATTGTGATTTTGCCGATATTTTTAACCGTTGCATTCTTTTTGAGAAAAGACTTAAAAAAACATCCGGAGAAACAGGAGTTTTGGGTTAGAAAATGGTCTTTGGCTTTAACGGTGTTTATCTCAATAGCGGTGGTTGCCGTTGACTTGATAGTTTTGCTGTACAAATTCTTTAACGCCGAGGAGTTTGGTCCGTCTTTTTTGTGCAAAGTCCTGGCCGTTTTTGTGATTTTTAGCGCGACTTTCGCATATTTTGTTTTAGATTTAAAAGGGTATTGGCAAAGAAACGAAAAGACAAGAGAGATGTTGGTAGCGGTGGTAAGTATCGCGGTTTTGCTTGCGCTTGTTGCAATGGTTTACTCTTTCGGGTCGCCATATAAGCGACAACAAATCAAAAAAGATTTGGAAAAGATAAACCAAATGGAGCAAATTCACTTTTCAGTTTTACCGTTTTATTCCAAAAACAAAAGACTACCTCAGGATTTGAATGAGCTTAAAACAAATTTTTATCCTCAAAGCTATGATTTGGGACAGTTTAGATA
>JALWJR010000081.1 GCA_026996985.1 Candidatus Kaiserbacteria bacterium | reverse complement strand
CCTCGTGCCCCGCACCTGCCACGACCGAAAGCGGGGAAAGAGCTCCCGGACCTTTTCAACGAAAACGAATTTCCCGATTACGAGTGGTAGATGAATTTCCAACTTTTAAACCTCACGGCAACGTGGGGTTACTTTTTTTGAGTGATTTTTTCTCCTTGTTTTGACAGGTAAGAACGGATAAACCTTTTTGCCATATTTGTCTTTGCATATTCAAGCCATTTGCGAGTGGGGTGTGATTTTGCGTTTGTGATTATCTCAACTATATCTCCGTTTTTTAAAGTTTCGTTTAAAGATACAAGTTTGCCATTAACTTTCGCTCCCGATATGTGATTGCCGATTTGTGAGTGTATTGCGTAGGCAAAATCAATCGGAGTTGCATCAATGGGTAGGTCTATAACATCGCCCTTGGGAGTAAATACAAAAATGCGATGAGAGAAAAAATCACTTTTTATCTCTTCCAAATACTCATTTGGCTCTCCGGCGCACCCGGTTTGAGCAACATGCTTTAGCCACTCCGGTACCGAGTTTCCAGTATATGTTCTGTGTTTTATTTTGCATTTCATTTCTTCTTTTGAATTGGAAAAGGAAAGTCTTGCCGGAATAAATTGCTTTATCCAGCGCATACCAACACTTTCTTTACGTTTTGATGAACCGTGCTCTTTGTATCCTATGTGAGAGGCGATACCGAATTGCGCTTCTTTGTGCATCTCTTCCGTGCGAATTTGCACTTCAAGCACGCCCCCGTAGCCGGTGTGAATCGTTGTGTGTAAACTTTGATAACCGTTGGGTTTTGGAAAAGCGATATAGTCTTTGATTCTACCCGGAAGAGGTGTCCACTCGGCATGAATTATACCGAGAATTGTATAGCAATCGGCAACTTCGGGAACTATAATCCTAAGAGCCCAAATATCTTTTATTTTGCTTAAATCTCCGCCTTTGCGTTGAAGTTTTTTCCAAAAACTGTAAAGCCCTTTAACTCGGACTTCCGTACGAAAGTTTTTTATGCCATATTCCGCCAACTTCTTTTTGATGGCTTTATGCACTTTCTCAAGAGTTTTCTCATCTTCTCCGCCGGCTTTTTTAAACAGTTTTACCGCCTCTTTGTACTCTTTCGGATAGGCAAACGGAAAAACGGCATCTTCCAGCTCTCTTTTTACAACTCCCATTCCTAGTCTGTCGGCTATGGGAACATACACTTCCAAAGTCTCCAGCGCTATCCTTTCTCTTTTTTCCGGTTTTACGTATTTTAAAGTTTTTGCATTGTGAAGTCTGTCCATTAATTTGATAATCATTACTCTTACATCTTCGGAGGTGGCTGCGAAAAGCTTTCTTAAACTTTCGGCATGCCTTTTTAATCCATGATATCTTACGTGCCCGAGTTTTGTAACTCCTTCAACCAAAAAACGTATTTCTTTGCCAAATTCTTTCTCTATAGTCTCTGGTGAGATGTCGCAGTCCTCAAGTGTATCATGCAAAAGGCCAGCCGAGATCACCTCAGAGGTCATGCCTATTTTTGCCAGCGAGAGCGCCACATGTGCCGGGTGTGAAAAATATGGCTCGCCCGAGTAGCGCTTCTGTCCTTCATGGGCTTTTTGAGCAAAGCTGTAAGCCTTCTTTACAAGCTCCTCGTCTTTTTTTGAGGAGAACTGAAGAGCTTTTATTATTTCTGTCACTTTCGGGTACATAAGAAAGATAGTATCACTTAATCTTCTTTGTTCAAGAAAAACTGATATGCAAAATAACAATAACTGAAGTTTGTGGCGAATTAACACCTCAACTGCAATCTCCTTAACTCTTCAAAAAACACCTCCTGCGGTGTTCTAAAACCAAGACATTTTCTTGGTCTGTTGTTTAGATTATACACTATTTTCATTAACTCATGCTCTGACACTTTATCAAAATCACACTTCTTGAGCAGATACTCTCTCAGCAGACCGTTGGTGTTCTCGTTGCTTCCTTTCTGCCAAGGGCTTCTTGGATAGGTAAAGTACACATTTGTGTTTAAAGACTTCTCTATCAAAGTCCAAGCTACAAACTCCGCACCTTGATCAAAGGTAAAGCCATTGAGAATCATTCTTAATTCTCTTTGCTTGAACATGTTTTCAATTTGCGTATATGATAAGCAAAACAGCACAGAAAAGAGCCAAAATACTCACCTTTTGGAAAACCCACGGATTGCAAGCAACAAAAGACGCCTACGGAGTCAGTGAACGTACACTGTACAACTGGCAAAGAAAACTAAAAGATGCAAACGGAAAATTGGAAGCTCTCAACTGTGGTTCAAGAGCCCCAAAGAACAAAAGAAAACGCCGTTACGATCACAGAATAATTGATGAGATACGCAGATTACGCAAAGTATATCCCAACTTGGGAGAAAAGAAGCTCTATCCGCTACTTAAAGAGTATTGTGACACACTTTCTCTGCACTGCCCCAAACCCGCAACCATAGGCAGAATCATCAAAGACAAAGGAGGCATGCGCACAGTACCGCAACACATAACCAATACGGGACGTGTTAAACGGTACAAGAAGCAAAAAGTCCTTAGAAAACCTAAAGATTTCAAGATAACCTATCCCGGTAACTTGGTTGCGCTCGATACCATAGAGATACACATCAACGGCAAACGACACTACATAATCACCTGCGAGGACATTTTCTCCCGTTTCTGCTTTGCGTGGGCGACGACATCGCATGCATCTAAAGCTGCAGAGGAGTTCTTTGAAATGTGGCTCAAAGTGTTTCCGTACAAAACAACCTTTGTGCTTACCGACAACGGCAGTGAGTTTAAAAAGAATTTCGCAAAAAGGCTTCTTGAATTGCAAATCACCCACTACAAAACATATCCCAAAACCCCAAAGATGAACGCCCATGTTGAACGCTTCAACAGAACAATCCAAGAAGAGTTTGCCTACTTCCACAGACAGATGCTCTACCACAACATTGACACCTTCAACGAGAAGCTAATTGACTGATTGGTGTTTTACAACTCAAAGAGAGTACATCATGCCTTTGACAACAAGTTGTCTCCGGTTCAGTTTCTGTTAGAGTATGAGAAAAAGTTATCAGCAGACTGCAAAAGTAGGTGCGGTTATACATAAGGTTGCACACGATTTTTTTCATGTTATCATTCAACTGTTAAAACACTCCTCCTTTTCTTTAGCGTTTTGCTCTCCAAAAAACGCACAAGAAAAGGGGTGTGAAAATTAGCAGTTAAAAAAAACATTATGGAAGATTTTGAATTTGTAGATTTCGGACCTCTCTCTGTGGGTGATACCGTTCCCGAGGAGGTGGAGTTTGAGGTTTATCAAAACAACGATATCAAAAAAGTTTCTTTTAAGGATTTTAGAGGAAAGTGGCTTGTGTTGTTTTTCTACCCGGCAGATTTTACTTTTGTGTGTCCGACAGAGTTGGAGGATTTTGCAAAACTCTATGACAAGTTTAAAGAGGAAGGAGCCGAGGTTGTCTCTGTTTCAACTGACACGGTTTTTGTCCACAAAGCTTGGCATGATGAGTCTGAAGCTATAGGAAAAGTTACATATCCTATGGCGGCCGATCCGGCACATACCATCTCAGAACTTTTCGGAGTGCTTATAGAAGATGAAGGTGTTGCTTTGCGCGGAACTTTTGTAATAGACCCGGACGGTGTTATTAAAACCGCTGAAATTCACGACAACAGCATAGGAAGAAGCGCGCAAGAGACTTTGCGCAAATTGCAAGCCGCAAAGTTTGTTCGTGAGCATGGAGACAAGGTTTGTCCTGCAGAGTGGAAACCGGGAGATGATACTTTGGAGCCCGGACTTGACTTGGTTGGAAAAATCTAGATCCTGCTGACAAAAACGCAAAAACGACCACCTCGGGTGGTCGTTTTTGTATAATCCACAAGCTCTGGAAAACAAAACCTCACAACATGTTAAAATACAAGCAAATGCTTGAAAAAATCAAAAGACATTTTCTATTGCCCAAAGACTTGCTTGTGCTTGTCCTAAGTCGTTCTTTGATGAGAATATCCTTTTCGTCATTATCACTTTTTGTTCCGATTTATTTTTATAAGCTTTACTCCAGTATAGAGATTGCCGTTTTTGTATTTGCTGCGGTTTATTTGCTGCAAGTTTTACTTTTACCCTTGGTTTCAAAAATGTTGTCGGTTTGGGGAATGAAGCCCATGATGATAGCGGGATTATTCTTTGCCTCGTTGGTGCCGATATCTTTACTTGCCACTGAAAACGCCGAGTTGGCCGGTTTTCTCTTTGTGGTTTTTAACGCCTTCCACAGAGCACTTTTCTGGACGCCTTATCATATAGATTTTGCCGAGCTTCTCTCACCGACTTCGCGCGGAAAAGAGTTGGCGCTGGTTAGAAATTTGTCCAACGTACTTTTTATAGTATCTCCGATAGTTGGCGGAGTTTTAATTTCAACTCTTGGTTTTTCGGCAACTTTTATGTATGCCGCTTTGGTTATGATTTTTGCGATAATACCTCTTTTCTTTTTGGGCAATCATTTTGAGCACTACAGTTGGAGATATATTGAAACTTTTACACACCTTTTTAAACCGGAGAACAGAAATCTGCTTATAGCGCATGCGGCAAACGGAGCGCAATCCGCCGCGACCTTGGTTTTCTGGCCACTGTTTTTGGGGATTTTACTTGACGAGAGGTATACGGCGGTCGGTTTGATCACCGCTATTACTTTGCTTTTGGTTATGTTCTTAAGATATATAACAGGGGTTTTCTTTGACAAGTTTAACAAAGAGAAAGTCGTTTTTGTCGGAGTTATACTTACGGCAAGCGGTTGGGTTTTTAAAACATTTATCCAAACGCCCTTTGAGGTTTTTGTGGTTGATACTTACCATCGCTTTGGGCGCGCTGTAAATGCGGTCGCTTTTGATGCAGAGACATATGAGCAGGCGGCTGATTCCGGAAAGTACATAGACGAGTATACTGTTTTAAAAGAGATGGCTCTTAATTTGGGCAGGGTGGCCATGCTTATTGTCACTTTGTTTTTTGTATCAATTTGGGGAATTAAAGCATCGTTTGCCATAGCGGCAGTTCTTACAATTTTAATGATTTTTTTAAACAGATTCTCAAGAGTTATTTAAGACCGGTTATCAAATTAATACGAAGTGAATTTTGAAAAATTTTTGAGCGAAACAAAGTTGGGAGTTGAGTCTAATTTATCAATTTAAACAGCTCTTGTTTTTCTTGTTTTGTCAGCTCTCTTTTGTCGCCTTCTTTTATATCAAGTTTTAGGTTAAGCATTTGAATTCTTTTAAGGTTGTAAACGGTGTAGCCGAGCGCTGCGCACATTCTGCGAATTTGGTGTTTTTTACCTTCGGTTAGTGAAATCATAAATTCGCGTTCAGAGAGTTTTTTTGTCTTGGCCGGTTTTGTAATGTAACCTTCTATGTTTACTCCTGATTGCATCATTTTAAGATGCCTGTCTTTTAGGGGTTTGTTTACCACTACCGTATACACTCTCTCATGGGCAAATTCTGGATTTAAAATTTTGTTTACAATACGCCCGTCGTTTGTAAGAAGCATTAGCCCGCTTGAAGCTTTGTCCAACCTTCCCACCGGAAAAAAGTTTTTTGGCAATTTGGCATACTCTACTGCAGATACTTCATTTCTTTGCGGGTTGTGACTTACCACACCGCGAGGTTTGTTAAATATAAAATATTTATACTCTCCAAGGATATCCTTTGCTTTTGGTAGGAGCTCAACCTTATCCGCCGATGTTATTTTTTGCCCGATTTGCGCCTTTTTACCGTTTACAAGTACCGCGCCGGCCTCTATGAGCCTGTCGGCCGCTCTGCGCGAGCATATATTGTTTAGATAAAGGTATCTGTTGATACGAATCGGTTTCTCTTCAAATTGTTTGTTCATATGACTCTTCATTACATGCTATAATAGACTAGTCCTTAAATAACGCAAAGCGCATTTTAGGTAATTTTTGGGGACTGATCTAAAATACAAAAATGAAACTTCAAACCGCAGAAACCACAATCTTGGCGATAACCATATTTTTTGTAGCATTTTTGGGCTACGGGGTGCTAAAAGCTTCTCCAAAAGTTATACAAGGAATGCATACTTTTAACGCAACTTTTGCCGGTGTTCCAATGACTTTGATTATCGCAGATGAGCCGGCGGAGTATAAAGTTGGGCTCTCCGAGCTTTCACATCTTCCGCGCAACCAGGGTATGCTTTTTGTTTTTGACAAGCCTGACAAATGGAGAGTATCAACCAAGGGTTTGAATTTTCCAATTGATATTTTTTGGTTGGATGAAAATTTTGTGGTGGTAGATATGTACAGGTACGCTCCGCCGAGTGACTATTATTTTATTTTCACACCCAAACACAAGGCCAAATACATATTGGAGACAAACGCTGATTTTGCCGATATTCATAACATAGAAATAGGTGATAAACTTCATCTTCAAAAATAGACTTGTTCCCAAATAACACAAAGTGAATTTTGAGCAATTTTTGAGTGAGACGCCGTTGAGGAAACCGAGCAAATACAGCGTATTTGTGAGTGTTGACGAAACAAGTCGCAGCCAAAAATTGCCAAAATGAACAAAGTGCTTATTTGGTAACAAGTCTAATAATAACTCTGGACAAGTGCTTAAAAATACTTGCTGGTAATTTATCCACAAGACAAGCTTTCATAAGTTGTTTAAAATTTGAGTATTAGAAGAATAAACAAAGCGCATGACTAAAAAGGCAAGTACTACTCAAAAAAAGTACCAAAAATTTGTGCCGAAAATACGAAAAAGAGACGGTTCTTTGGTGCCGTTTGAGTTTGACAAAATAGCAAGAGCGATACACAAAGCGATGATAGCTTCCAAAGAAGGGTCGGAAGAAGAAGCCGTACTGGTTGCTCATAAAGTGGTGGCCGATATTGTTCGCATAGCTCGCAAGTACAAAGATTTTATACCTACTGTTGAAGGGATTCAGGACGAAGTTGAAAGGCAACTTATGCTCTCCGACTATGTAAACACAGCCAAAAATTACATTTTATACCGCGCGGAGAGAAACAAAATGCGCGAGCAACAGCGCATTGAAATTCCGGAGCATGTTCGCAAGCTGGTAAAGGAGAGTAAAAAGTATTTCAAGGACAATCCGTTGGGTGAGTTTGTCTATACAAGAACTTACGCGCGCTGGATTCCCGAGGAAAACAGAAGAGAGACATGGATAGAAACCGTTGACAGATACATGTCTTTCATGAAAGAGAATTTGGGCAAAAAGCTCAAAGATAAAGAATATGAGGAATTACGTGAAGCGATCCTAAAACAGGAAGTTATGCCTTCTATGAGACTTATGCAATTTGCTGGTCCGGCAGCGAGAAGGTGTAACGTTGTTGCGTATAACTGTTCATACATTGCTCCCACCAAACTGACAGATTTTGCCGAAATAATGTATCTGTCAATGAGCGGAACCGGGGTTGGATTTTCGGTTGAAAGTGACACGGTACAGAAATTGCCACAGATAAAAAGACAAACGGGAGAAAAATTGCCAACACATGTTGTGGCCGATTCAAAAGAGGGGTGGTGTGACGCTTTGACCGCCGGTCTGAAAGCTTGGTACTCCGGAAAAGATATAGATTTTGATTATTCAAAATTGCGCCCCGCAGGAGCGCGCTTAAAGACCATGGGTGGTAAAAGCTCAGGTCCCGACCCTCTCAGAAGTCTTATGCAGTTTGCGCGCGAGAGAATTTTATCAAGACAAGGGAAGAGGCTTCGCAACATAGATGTGCATGACATAATTTGTAAAATAGGTGAGGTGGTTGTCGCCGGAGGAACTCGCAGAAGCGCCATGATATCCCTGTCTGATTTGGATGACGAGTTGATGCGCGACGCTAAAAAAGGAGCGTTTTATACCACAGACCCTCACAGAATGATGGCCAACAACTCGGCTATTTATTTGGAAAAACCGACAGCCAGTCAGTTTTTGGAAGAGTGGCTTGCGTTGGTTAAAAGTGGCTCCGGAGAAAGAGGCATTTTCAACAGGGGTTCGCTGAAAAGTCAAATCCCGGAAAGAAGGCTGGAGTACTTCAGAAAGAAGTTCAAAATCAAAAAAGGCGCCGATGTGGGACCGTTGCCGCTTGGTACAAACCCGTGCGGTGAGGTACTGTTGCAATCAAAACAGTTCTGCAACCTCACCGAGGTTATAGCTCGCAAAAAAGATACGGAAAAAACCTTACTTAGAAAAGCGAGACTGGCCGCCATATTGGGAACTTATCAGGCTTCGTTGACCAACTTTAAGTACCTTTCAAAACAATGGAAAAAGAATGTGGAAGAGGAAGCTCTGCTGGGTGTATCAATTACCGGACAGTGGGATTCACCGGCGGTTAGAAATCCAAAAACTTTAAGAAAAATGAAAGAGATGGTGGTTAAAACAAACCAAGAGTTTGCAAAGCGTTTTGGTATAAATCCCGCTACCGCCGCCACAAGCATAAAACCATCAGGAACCGTCTCGCAAACATTTGACACTTCCTCGGGAATGCATCCGCGCCATGCGCAATACTACATAAGACGAATCAGAATCTCGGCAACCGATGCTTTGTTTAAATTAATGAAAGACCAAGGTGTTCCTTATCATCCCGAGGTTGGACAAGATCCGAAAAATCCGAATACGTACGTGTTGGAGTTTCCGGTTAAGGCACCCGAGGGCTCGGTGTTTAAAGACGACCTGTCTGCTATAGAGCAACTTGAGTATTGGAAGATGGTTAAGCTAAATTATACGGAACACAATCCGTCAGTTACCATCTCGGTTGGAGAAGATGAGTGGATTGAAGTTGCAAACTGGCTTTATGAAAACTGGGACATAATAGGAGGACTTTCGTTCTTGCCTCGCTCTGATTTTGTTTATCAACTTGCTCCATATGAGGAGATAACAAAAGAAGAGTATGAAAAATTAAAGAAACGAGTAAAAGATATTGATTACGCAAAGCTCATGCTCTATGAAATTGAAGATGAGACAGATGTTAAAAAAGAGTTGGCGTGCGCCGGAGGAGTTTGCGAGATTGAAATTTAAAACTTAAAAGAAATAAAGCAAACAGAAAAATCGCCACCAAATTTGATTTCGGTGGCGGTTTTTATTGGATTGTTCGTTCATTCCCGATGCAAAGATCTAGATAGTTTATTTTACGATTGTAGTCCCTTCATCATTTTTTCAAGCGCCAGCTTGCGCATTGATATTTTGTTTTTCTCCTCGGGAGACATCTCAGCAAAGGTTTTCTCATATCCGTCGGGTATAAATATAAAATCCCAACCAAATCCGTTATCTCCGGATTTTTCTTTTGATATGACACCTTTCAGCTCTCCGGTGAAGATGTGTGCTTTTGAACCGTCCAAAAATGCCACAGCTGTTTTTCCCACAGCTCCT
>JALWJR010000080.1:4529-9454 GCA_026996985.1 Candidatus Kaiserbacteria bacterium | reverse complement strand
AGGTATATGTCTTGTAATAAAAACTTTTGCCACTTTCAAATTTTATCATAAAATTAATCTTTTTTTGCAAATTGTGAATAAATGATACAATGATAAACATGGGTGTTAACATTCTTTCAGTTGGAGTCGTGACAACGGACGCTTTTATTGACTTGAGCAAAGCGTTCATCTGGCACAGCGGAGGACTTCAAAAACTGTGCATGAGTTTTGGAGACAAAATCCCGTACAAAGATTTAAAAATAATAGACGGAGTTGGAAACGCCGCAAACGCGACGGTCTGCGCCTCCAGACTTGAAGTTAACTCAGCATTGTACACCTTCGTCGGTGGAGACGATTTTGGACAAAGAGCAATAGCAAATTGGAAAGAAAACGGGGTTAATACCGATTTTGTCAAAATACACAGCGAACTTCAAACCCACTTTCATTTTGTTTTACGTTTCGGCGCGGAAAGAACGATTTTAATAAAACATGAAAAATGGCCGTATGATATATCGGATATAAAAACTCTAAAGCCCAAGTGGATATACCTTACAAGCATCGGAGAGCACACCGAGTATTTCCATGAACAGCTCTCCTCATTTCTTCGGGAAAACAAAGACATAAAACTCGCTTTCCAACCCGGTACTTTTCAAATCTCTCTTCTGGCACAAGGCAAACTTTCTAAGCTGTTTGCACGATCTGATATATTTATTTGCAACACTCAAGAGGCAATGTTTATTTTAAACACTCAAGAGCAAAACCCCGTTAAACTTTTACAGAAGATGACGGAAAAAACCAAAAACCCTATTATAACAGACGGACCAAACGGGGTATATTTTGTTTTTGAAAACAGCATGTATCACCTGCCGGCTTATCCGGATTTAAAACCTCCAGTTGACAGAACCGGAGCCGGAGACGCTTTCTCCGCAACCGTTGTCTCTTTTCTTGCAAAAGGGTTTAATCTTAGAGACGCTATAGTTTACGGTCCTGTAAACTCAATGTCTGTTGTGCAATATGTAGGAGCACAGAGGGGCTTGTTATCCACTTTGGAGATTGAAGAGTTGTTGAAAAACGCACCAAAGGAATATAAACTTAAAAAGATAAGTTAGAAATTATAAGTTTAATATTGATTATGAACAATTTCAGTTATAAAAAAGGTTTTACACTCATTGAGCTTTTGGTTGTAATTGCCATAATAGGTCTTTTGGCATCCGCCATTATGTCTTCCCTTTCAGATGCGCGTCAAAAAAGCAGGCATGCTAAAAGGTTACAAGACATGAATGCAGTTATGCAAGCGCTTGAGATGTACGCTTCTGATAATAAGGGTTTATATCCTGGAGATTGCGGAAATGACCAACTTCTTTCAAATATTAAAGATGATTTAGTCTCTGATTACTTACCTAAACTTCCGCGTGATCCGTTTTTTACCGGTAAAAATGATTACAGATATTGCGCTTCAGATAAGAATAGGAAATATATGCTTCTTATGAGACTTGAAAAACCATATGATGATAATGGTACTAACAGGTGGTGGTGTAGAATGTCAACTTCACCAAATAACGTCTGGAGGGTTTATCCTTTCTGTTCAGAATTATAATAGTAGTAGTAGAAAATAAAATGCTTTTTTCAAACAAAACCACCTCAGACGAGGTGGTTTTGTTTGGTCATACCATGCAAAACTATTGCTTACTGAATCGGTTGCTCTGCAAACGGATCTTCAGTCGGAACCTCTGTAGGACCTCCCGAGAACATAAAATATGCTATCCCCAAAATTGCCAAAACAAGAACTACCAGCAAAACTTTATCGGCTCCCTTTTTATCCTTTGCAAGACCGGTTTTATATACAAGTCTGTATATAAAAGAATCTCCTGTTGTTGACGGTTGATACCCGCCACCGTAGTTGTAATTATTATTGAATTGTACTTCACCTGTCATATTATTTATTTAGCTTATAATAATTCTCCCTTTAGTATAAACCTGTTAACTCTCAAAGAAAAGCTCTTTTGCAGACGCTACTGTGGATTTGCAATTGAGCCCAAATTCACGATAAAGCTCCTCGGGCTTGCCGGAGTGCCCAAACATGTCGGACACTCCAATAAACCTCATGGGTTTGGGACTATGTTTGGAGAGCAGTTGCGCTACAAGAGCGCCAATCCCTCCAACTGTTTGATGTTCTTCCATAACAATCACTCCCTTCACCTGCTCTGCATGTTTTAATATTTCTTCAGAGTCCAAAGGTTTTAATGTGTGCACATTTAAAACCGAAACTTCTATACCAAAGTCTTTAAGCTCCAAAGCGGCTTTGAGCGCTTCGGTAAGAATCGGACCCGCGCCAACTATCAAAATATCCGGGCTTTCACTTTCCCAGAGCAAATACGGTTTTCCCAACTCAAAATGCGCATCTTTTCTTGTAATAGTTGGCGTTTTTGCGCGCGCAAGACGAATGTATGAAGCTGATGCGGTTTTGGCAATCTCAACGGTTGCCTTCTGTGCCTCATTTGCATCAACAGGCACAACCACTTCAATGTTCGGAACAGGTAAAAGCAAAGACAAATCCTCAAGCGCTTGATGTGTTCCTCCGTCTGCTCCCACAGATACACCCGCGTGCGACCCTGCTATTTTAACCGGCAAACTGCTGTAGCAGATTGTGTTTCTTATCTGATCCCAATTTCTACCGGGAGAAAACATTGCATAGGAGCTTATAAAAGGAACAAAACCTTCCAAGGCCATGCCCGCTGCGACAGTGGCCATGTTCTGCTCGGCTATTCCCATTTCAAAAAATCTGTCGGGATATTTTTCTTTAAAAAGGTGCATTCTTGTGCTTTCAGTTAAGTCTGCGCAAAGCGCCAAAACTTTTTCATTTTCATCACCCGCTTTTACAACTCCTCTGCCAAAACCGTCTCGCAAAGCTGAAAACTCGGGATTACCGTTTATAAAATTTTCATCTATGTATTTTGTGTAGCTCATGTTATTGATTATGTTCCAACCCTTCTATGGCTTCCGCCAACTGCTCTTTTGTCGGCGGTCTACCATGCCAGAAGGGTTTTCTCTCAAACTCTTTCACTCCTTTTCCGGCAACCGTACGCGCTATTATAACCGAAGGTCTCTCAAGGGTAGCCTGCGCCTCTACTATGGCATTCTCAAGCGCAATAAAATCATGTCCGGAAACTTCATCAACATGCCAATTAAAGCTTTCAAATTTGGCTTTCAACGGCTCAAGTGGCATCACCTCGTGTGTGTATCCGTCTATTTGAATGTTGTTTCTGTCAACTATCGCTATCAAATTTCCCAATTTCTCTCTGCCGGCAAGCATTACCCCTTCCCAAATTATCCCTTCGTTTAACTCTCCATCTCCCAAAAGACAGTAAAAAAACCTATCTGACGCCGGGCCGTTTTTTAATCTGTTTGCAAGCGCCATTCCTATCGCTTGCCCCAAACCGTTTCCAAGCGGACCGGATGATGCCTCCACTCCGGCAAGAGACCCTTTGTGAGGGTGACCTTGAAGCGGAGAGTGTAATTTTCTTAAGGTGTGAAGCAGTTCTTTTTCAAAATAACCGGCATATGCAAGTGTCGCATACAAAACCGGTGCTATGTGACCGTTTGAAAGCACAACCACGTCTCTGTCTCCCCAATTTGGGTTTTGCGGTTTGTGTCGCAGAATATGAAAATAAAGAAGAGTGAAAACATCTGCCATACCGAGTGAGCCGGCAGTATGTCCGGAGCCGGCCTCGGCAAGCATTTCCAAAACCGCAATGCGAATTTTTTTTGAAGTTCTTTTTAGTTTTTCAAGTTGTGCGTCTGTAATCATAAATCCAAATTATCTATTTTCTCAATCCTTCTTGTATGCCTCGGGGCGTGTGAAAAATCGGTTTCCAAAAACAAAATCGCCGCCTGTTTTATAAATTCAACCGACAAAAACCTTGCGCCGAAACTTAAAACATTTGCATTATTGTGCTCTCTTGCAAGAGTCACCAACTGTTTGTTTTCACATGCCAAAACGGCAGCACGCACATTTGCAAAACGATTTGCCACTATCGCCTCACCCTGCCCTGATCCTCCAAAAATAAAACCGAAGACATCATTTTTGCGCGATATAGCTTTTGCAAGAGGGGCTATAAAATCGGGATAATCATCTTGAGGATTATACTCAAATGCTCCAAAATCTTTTACATCATAACCTTTTTCCAACAAAAAGGTTATGAGTTCTTTTTTTGCGCTAAACCCTGCATGATCAGAGGCAAGATATACTTCCATGTAAAAATTATACCATATAAGTAATTTTTGTTTTTATAGAGGTGGATAAACAGCAGCAGTTGACCAGTTAAGCTCGCACCGCACGCGCGACATACCTCCGCTCCAGCCCCTTTTAATGAGCTGGGTAAACTTTCTTCTAGTGCAAAGTAACTTGCCCGCACCGCGCACGCACGGTGCGGGTAAACTTTCTTACCGCCCACGCACTTCGTTTGTGGGCGGTAGAGGGCTCGAACCTCTGGCCTCATCCACGTCAAGGATGCGCTCTAACCAACTGAGCTAACCGCCCTTGTTGTTATCATTCTTATGTATTTTGTAATTATAGATTTAAGTATATTTTATGCAAGGCTTTCTCTAAAATTATACTATATTGCATTATAAATTGTACATTGTATTATTAAATAAGATGGCAAATTAACACACTAACACAAAGGAGGTCTGCAAATGCAATATTATGAAGATGGTACGCCGGACATTCCGACTACTGTGATGAGCAAAATATATAAATTGTGCGGTCCATACAATGAGATTGAAGAAATTATACATGTAGAAACTTTCCGTTTTGACGACATAGATGTTTTTATAGTTCCTCTTTATTCCAACAAAGTGTACAATGACGACAATGGAAAATTTTTATTCTATTATGTATACAATGTTGATACGCATGTAATTATGTATGATAAAATCAGAGGTGT
>JALWJR010000080.1:0-4519 GCA_026996985.1 Candidatus Kaiserbacteria bacterium | reverse complement strand
AAAAAAATAAACCCGCAAGAGAGTGCGTGGTTTATGTTTTATTATTTTGAAACAAATAAAATACACTTGTATTACGTACCATAATAACAATAAACCGTCGGGGCATTAACCGGCGGTTTTATTTTTTAAATTTTTGTTGACTGTCCAGATCTTCCTTTCCACTTTCATACAGTACACCATCATACAAATCCCATGTGTAACCATGAGTGATTTATAACAAGAATTCACTATTTAAGAAAGAAGGGCTGGGCGGAGGGCGTGGGACTCGGCGCCGGCACTAAGCTTTTTGCCTCCTTTCACTCGGCAAAAGCGCTAAGTGCCCGCTGCCCCGACGGCGCGCTCCACAAAGACACACCCGTGTCTTTGTGGGCTTCGCGCGCGCCTCTTTTCGAGATCCCACCCCTCCGAACAAAAATAGCACCCCAGAGCGTTGCTCTGAGGCACTTTTTTGTTTGCGGAGGGCGTGGGACTCGAACCCACAAGCGCCGAAGGCGCGCCGCGTTTCGAGCGCGGTCCGTTACCAATTCCGGGCAGCCCTCCGTTTGTATAAAATATCACAGAATTGTTTTTTTGTACAAAAATGCTAATATACGTTGGTCCGGCCCCATCGTCTATCGGTTAGGACGCCAGGTTTTCATCCTGGAAAGCGGGGTTCGATTCCCCGTGGGGCCGCAAAAAACCTACGCTGTTGCGTGGGTTTGTGAGTTTACCCTGCACCACTTTTCACTAACAGTTATTGAAATTTATACAATACAATAGTTTGAACCAAATAAATTCTGTATAATAACACTCATGTATACTTTAACCATTGAAACAACCTGCGATGAAACTTCTCTTACTTTAACTTCAAAAACAAAAAGCGGTCTTTTTGTACACTCGCACCTTGTTCTTTCACAAGCTCAAAAACATGCCGAATACGGGGGAGTTTTTCCCAATGTTGCAAAAAGAGAGCATGCAAAAAATCTTATTCCCCTTTTGATTCAACTTATAAAAGACGCAAAAGCGGATTTACAAAAAATTGAAATCCAAAAAGAGACAATCTCCGAGCTGAAAGAGGTTTTGCAGAGAGAACCTGAACTTTTTGTGCATTTGGCAATGCTTTTGAAATCGGGTTTCTTTATTCCTCTTGAAAAAATAGTTGTTGTATCCGGTCCCGGACTTGATCCGGCCGTTTGGGTTGGAGTAAATTTTGCAAAATCTCTTGCAAAAATAACCAAAGCTCCAATTGTTCCCGTAAATCATATGGAAGGACATATTTTTTCCACTCTTTTGAAGGGAGACAATCCGTACACCGTTGTAAAACCAGAACTGCCATCAATGGCTCTTCTTATCTCGGGCGGACACACACAACTTGTTTTAATCAGAGATTTTGGAGACTATAAAATAATCGGAGAGACACTTGATGATGCTGTAGGTGAAGCCTTTGACAAAGTTGCAAGAATGCTTGATCTCCACTACCCGGGAGGGCCCGAAATATCAAAACTTGCAAAAGAAGCTCGTAAGAAAAACATTAAACTTGAAACAAAATTTCCTCGCCCGATTTTAAAAGAAGGATATGATTTTTCGTTCTCCGGACTTAAAACCGCAGTAAAATATTTTGTAGACGACCTAAAAAAACAAAACAAACTCACAAAAGAAAAAAAGCTTGCAATAGCGCGAGAATTTGAAGATGCTGTAGCCGAGGTGCTTTCAGTAAAACTCACCAAAGCTTCAGAAGAGTTTAAGGCGCAAAGTATAATAGTCGGAGGTGGCGTATCCGCAAACAGTCATATTGCGGAGACGATAAAAAAGAATATTAAAAAAAATATGTACAAAGCCCCCGCAAATCTAACCGGAGATAACGCTTTAATGAGCGCGGTAGCCGAGTTTGCGTATCCTCACTGTCAAATTGATGTAAATGAGCTAAAATCAGATCCAAACTGGAGCATAGAGACCGTTAAATCTTAGGTCTGTTCCAAAATAAGCACTGTGTTCATTTTGGCAATTTTTGGCTGCAACTTGCCTCAGAAACGCTCACAAATACTCTGTATTTGCTCGGTTTCCTCAACTTCGTTTCGCTCAAAAATTGCTCAAAATTCACTGTGTGTTATTTGGGAACAGGCCTCTTGTTAACAAAGCTTTGTTTTGCTACCATATCATTATGGTTTCGGAAAAATTTACAAAACCTTATAATCCGACCGAAAACGAACAGGGCATTTACAAAATGTGGGAGGACTCCGGCTTTTTTAACCCTGATAATTTAAAAGAAAAAAATAAAGATGGCGATCCTTACTGCATAATAATGCCTCCACCAAACGCAAACGGTTCTTTACATGCCGGACACGCTCTTTTTGTAACTCTGCAAGATATACTGACAAGAACTGCTCGCATGCAAGGATTTAAAGCTCTGTGGACTCCGGGAGCGGATCATGCCGGTTTTGAAACTCAAGTTGTCTACGAAAAAATTCTTTCAAAACAAGGAAGGAGCAGATTTAAAATGACAGATGAAGAGCTTTTCAAAGAAATCTGGGACTTTACTCAAGAGAATAAAAAATATATGGAAGCCCAGCTAAAATCCTTGGGCGCAAGTTGCGACTGGTCAAGAGAAAAATTCACTCTTGATCCAGATGTTGTTGAGCAAGTTTATCAAACTTTCAAAAAACTTGAAGAAGACGGGCTCCTGTACAGAGGCTTGCGCAGTGTAAACTGGTGTCCAAAGCACAGAACTTCCCTTTCCAACCTTGAAATAGAATACGAAGAACGCACAGAGCCGTTCTACTACATAAAATACGGACCATTTGTAATAGGTACCGCTCGCCCTGAGACAAAGTTTGGTGATAAGTATGTTGTGGTGCATCCAGATGATGAAAGATACAAAAATTATGAACATGACCAAAAGTTTGAAGTGGATTGGATAAACGGAAAAATAACAGCCACTCTTATAAAAGACGAGGCAGGAGACCCTGAACTTGGAACAGGAGTGATGACAATTACCCCATGGCACTCTGGTGTAGACTTTGAAATTGCTCAAAGACATAATCTAACATACGAACAAATAATAGATGAAACCGGCAGACTCCTCCCTGTTGCAGGAGAGTTTGCTGGAATGAAAATAAAAGAAGCTCGTCCAAAAATTGTAGAAAAATTAAAAGAGCTTGGACTTCTTGTAAAAATTGATGAAAACTACAAACACTCAGTGCCGGTTTGCTACAAATGCAAAACAGAAATTGAACCTCAACTAAAATCTCAGTGGTTTATTAAAATGAAACCTTTAGCTGAAAAAACAAAAGAAGTAATAGAAAAAGGTAAGGTAAAATTTGTAACAGAGAAGCACAAAAGAGTTGCTCTTCACTGGCTTGAAAATATAAAAGACTGGAACATATCTCGCCAAATTGCATGGGGTATAAAAATTCCTGCAAAAATCTGCAAAGATTGCGGACATGGAATGGTAGACCTTGAAGATGAAATAAAGGTTTGCAAAAAATGCGGTTCAAAAAACATAGAAAAAGACAAAGATACATTTGATACTTGGTTTTCATCCGGACAGTGGCCTTTTGTTGTGCTTGGATATCCTGACTCAGAAGACTTTAAAAACTACTACCCTACAGATGTAATGGAGACAGGTCATGATATTTTGTTTTTCTGGGTGCTTAGAATGGTTATGCTCGGACTTTACAGGACAGATTATGTGCCTTTCAAATATGTCTACCTACATGGACTTGTACGAGACAAACACGGAAGAAAAATGAGTAAATCAAAAGGAAATGTTATAAACCCTATTGATGTCTCAAAAGAATTTGGAACTGACGCGCTTCGTATGGCTCTTGTTGTTGGAAATACACCCGGGAATGACCTTAACCTTGATGTTGCAAAAATAGGAGCGTACAGAAAATTTGCAAACAAGGTTTGGAATATTGCTCGTTTTGTACTGATCCAAATTGAACAGCACGGTCAAGGAGAAATAAATGAAAACGACCAAAAAACCCTTGTTAAACTAACAGAATTTGCCGACGAAATTACAGAAGATATTTCCAAATTTAACCTGCACCTGGCAAGTGAAAAATTATATCACTATATTTGGCATACATTTGCCGATAAAATTTTGGAAGAGAGCAAACCTGACCTTCAAAGTGATAACAAAGAGCTCGCCTCTTCAAAAGCGACTCTTTTGCTTGAAATGCTTAAAATCCAACTTAAACTCTTGCATCCTTTTATGCCGTTTTTGACCGAAAGCATTTGGCAAGAAATTCCCGATGATATGAAAGATGAAAAACTTATTATGATTTCACGCTGGCCGTCAAATATTAAATTAAAACATGAACTCGCTTAGTGTAGAGACAATTTTTTACGCAATTTTGGGAGGTGTACTACCGGCGCTTATCTGGCTTTGGTTTTGGTATAAAGAAGACTCCAAAAATCCCGAGCCAAAAAAGTTTATAATTCTAACCTTTATCGCCGGAATGTTTGTGGTTCCTTTGGTTATTCCGTTTGAGCAGTACGCGCAAGATGTGCTAAATCCGCAAGCAACCATTTGGGCATG
>JALWJR010000079.1 GCA_026996985.1 Candidatus Kaiserbacteria bacterium | reverse complement strand
GTGGAGCAAAGTGGTGTATAATTGGAGCTAGGTGGGAGAAAGTGGGAAGGTCGACTTCCACCGAAAAACGCGCGTATGCTAATAGGCGAGTACACACATACTATAGATGACAAATACAGGTTGACTTTACCCAAGAAATTTAAAAGTGAATTGGGTAAAAAAGTCGTACTCACCAGAGGCCTTGATTACTGTTTGTTCCTTTACTCGCAAGAAGAGTGGAATCAAATAGCTGAAAAACTGAAAAAACTTCCATTTACACAAGGAGATACGCGCGGTTTTACCAGGTTTATGTTTTCGGGAGCTGCCGAGGTTGAAGTTGACAAATCTGGAAGAATCTTAATTCCGGAGAATCTGCGTCGTTTTGCCGGATTGAAAAATAAAGTTGTTCTGGCCGGTGTATCAGACAGGGTTGAAATTTGGGATGAGAAGAAATGGAGAGCATATACACAGACGGTAGAACAGCAGGGAGAGCAGCTTGCCGAAAAACTAAGCGAGGTTGGGCTCATTTAGCGAGCTCCGAGCCGCCGGGGGATAGCAAGATTCAAAAAATCTCTAACTTTATTTGATACTTGCTTTTAAAAAACGTCATGCGCACTCAACAAACGTCACAATCCTCCGGCGACTCGGTGCCCGCAAGCACCGAGCATGTATCTGTTCTTTTACAAGAAGCCGTTTCAAGTTTAAACCTGCACGAGGGTGCCACTGTTTTTGACGGAACTTTTGGCTCCGGCGGACACAGCAGAGAGATAGCAAAACAAATAGGGCAAGGAGTTTTGATTGTTGGAGACTTGGACCCTAAAGCCCTAGAAAACGCAAAAAACATTTTAAAAAGTTTCGCCGGTAAATTGATAGTTCACAAAGGAAATTTTGCAGATGTTGACAAGACTTTGGTTGAGCATTCAGTGGAAAAACTTGATGCCGTTTTGCTTGATTTGGGCTGGAGGGTTGAACAGTTGTCATATAATCGCGGTTTTTCTTTTCAAAACAATGAACCGCTTAATATGCGATACGATGACAAAACAAGACTGGAGGCTCTCACAGCTTACGATGTTGTAAACACTTGGAGTGAAGAGACGCTCTCAGAGATAATATACAACTTCTCCGGCGAACGTTTTGCCAAAAGAATTGCCAAGGCAATTGTGCAAGAAAGAGAAAAGCGCCCGATTGAAACCACCTTTGATTTGCTTGAGGTTATAAAAAAAGCGGTCCCCGTGGGTGGCAGAGCTTATCGCAAAATACACCCGGCGACCAAAACCTTTCAAGCCATAAGAATTGCGGTCAACGATGAGTTTGGCTCCATTGAAAGGGGAATTCCTCGTTTGGTTGGTTTACTTAAAAAAGGGGGAAGAATTGCGATTATCACTTTTCATTCAACCGAAGACAGGATAGTCAAAAACATTTTTAAAACTCTGCAAAAACAAGAAGAAATTGAAATTTTAACCAAAAAACCGATAACGGCTTCTGAGGAAGAGATAAAAACAAACCCGCGCTCAAGAAGCGCAAAGTTAAGAGTTGCAATTAAAAAATAAACATGAACAAAATTTTAAAAATTAACATAACACTTTTCATAATATTTGCGCTTTTGCTTGTGTTTTATGTTTATTTTGTTGTCTCAACCGTGGCTAAAGCCTCGGATGTAAAAGAACTTTCAAGAGAAATTGCCAACAAAAACGCTCAATTGTCCGAAATTGAATTTGAATACATGCACAATTTCCAGCAACTCTCAAAAGATGATGCCAAAAAATTCGGTCTGGTTTCAATAGATGAAAAAACATATTTAAAGACCAAAGTGCACCTTGGTTTGGGTAACTGATATGAAAAAAAATATTTCTCAAAGAAAGGTCTTAAAAGCCAGAATCGCTTTGGTTTTTTTGGGATTCATTATTTTGACTCTCCTGGAGTTCGTTCGTCTTTATTTTTTGCAAGTTGCAAACTATGAAAGATTTACCGCAATGGCCCAAGGACAGTATATATCGCGCAATTCTCATTTTTTTGATAGGGGAAATATTTTTTTTAAAGACAGGAACGGTGCCCTTTTCTCTGTTGCCGATGTTGCCTCAGGTTACAAAATAGCCATAAATCCGAAGAAAATAGAAAATCCCGACATTGTCTTTAATAAACTGTCAAAATATATAAATTTGAATGAGAAAACTTTTTTCAAAAAAGCAACAAAAAA
>JALWJR010000078.1 GCA_026996985.1 Candidatus Kaiserbacteria bacterium | reverse complement strand
CTTTAATATTATACACTTTTTTAGTTTCACTAATCATTTTTTCTACTTCAAACTCTTTTAAATCTGCGCTTAAAATCTCTGGAATTCCGCCTACAGTACTAGCTTTTATAGGAACTTTAGCAAAGCGCACTTCAAGCAAAACATAAGGAAGCCCTTCTTTTTTAGACGGCAAAATAAACAAATCAAAGGCTTTAAGGTATTTGCCTGCCTCAGGCAAAAAGCCAAGAAGAAACACTTGGGGTTCAAGCCCTAACTCTTTTATTTTTTCTTTTATTTTTTCTTTGAGCTCTCCTGTGCCGATTAAGAAGTAGTAGATGTTTTCTTTTTTTATTTTTTCGTGATTTTCTTGCAAGAATTCTAAAATTCCTTTGTTGTCTGTAAGCTCGGCTATGGTGCCCCAAAGGGTTGCGTTCTCTGGAAACGCTACCCTTGCGCGCGTGGCCAAGGCCGCGCGCGCCTCTTCCCTGCTTAAAAAGCTCGGCGCTTTTATACCATTATAGATAAGCTTTACTTTATTTCTAACAAAGGGCCAACTCTTTAAAATCCTCTCATCAAGCTTAGACACGGCGATAATATCTGTAACAAAAAGAAAGCTTAAAAACATTGAAAGCTTTAAAATTTGCTTTTGCCAAAAAGGTCTCTCTTCTAAAAAAGGCAAGCCATGGGTGGTAAAAACTAATTTTTTAACTCCCGCAAAATACGCAGCGGGTGCGCCCAAAACCACCATTTTAGAGCTGTTTAAATGCACAATCTCCGGTCTTTCTTTTTTAAAAATTTTTAAAAGCTCAAAAAATACAAAAAAATCTTTAAAAAGGCTTATATCTCTTCCTAAAGATTTGATTTCAATTGTTTTTATATTTTCTTTTTCAAGTTTTTCTTTGAAAATATTTTCTCCGCTAAACTCGTTTCTCCCAAAGCAGACCGTTACATCAAAACCTTCTTTTTTAAAATGTGATGCCAAATCAAAAACATACCGTTGCGCCCCACCCCAAGATGATTTGGTAATTGCGTACAAGACTTTTTTGTTTTCAACTTTATTTCCCATAAACCTCCCAAGTTGATTTTACCATCTCCTCTAAAGTGTATTTGGGCTCCCAGTTTAACTTCTCTTTTGCCAATGTAGAATCCGCAATAACCACAGCCGGGTCTCCGGCTCGTCTGGGTGCGTTTTTTATTTTTGCACTTTTGTCGGAGACAAGTTTAAACGCTTCAACCAACTCTTTTACACTAACCCCTTTGCTTGTTCCAAGATTGAAAACATGATAGCCCGGTTTTACATCAAGCGCTTTTATGTGCGCATCCACTATATCATTTAGATGAATGTAATCTCTTATTGCCGTTTTATCTCTTGTCGGATAGTCTGTACCAAAAATATTAAATTCTCCTTCTTCTCTAAAAGCTTTTGCCAAAATCGGAAAAACATTCTCCGGATTTTTCTCTTTAAAACAAAGACCGGCGTCACCTGCAACATTGAAATAGCGCAAAGAAGTGGCAGATGAGATAACCCCCTTTTCAACAGCGAGCTCTATCACCTTCTCTTCCAACTCTTTTACCCTACCGTAGGTGGAAAGAGACCCAAGCGGGTCTGTTTCTTTGTAGAGTTGATTATCATTTTCTTTTGGACTATAGACGGAGGCGGATGACGAGAAAACCAAAGAAGACACTCCGGCACCTGCCATAGCAGTAAGCAAAGAAACAGTCCCTCCCAAATTGTTTTGAATATACATTTCAGGGTGTTTTTCGCTCTCTTCAACAGATTTAAAGGCTGAAAGGTGTATTACGGCATCGGGCTTGGTTTCAAGCAACACCTTTTCAACCTCTTTTTTGGCTGTCAGGTCAATTTGGAAAAGTACCGCTTTAGAATCAAGTTTTTCTTTTTGACCTCTGGATAGATTGTCAATTACAAAAACCTCGTGCTTGTTCTCTATCAGCTTTTTTACCGTTGCCGTGCCAATGTATCCGGCCCCTCCTGTTACAAGTATTTTCATATTACATCATTTTAACTATGATAATTAATAAATAAGGCACAAACAACCCGATAAGCCAGCCTGCAAAAATATCTCTAAAGAAATGTGCGCCAACGAAAACACGAGAGAAGGTTACAACAGTGCCCAACAAAAGAAAAGCTATGGAAAATACCAAATGTGGCAAACTGTGCCAAGACGGGTTCATATAAAAATCAATCAATATGGGAAGACTAACCCAAAAAACCAAAGAAGCAACAAAAGCCGAATGCCCCGATGGGAAGGAATACCTGCTTTTAACAGGAATGAGAAGTTTTACACCGGAGTTTATCTGATACGGTCTTTTTTGTTTAAAAAAATATTTTAAAGAGAAAGCTACTGTCCAAGGCAAAAGTATAAAAAGCAGAGCAAACAGCAGAGCGGGAATGTCATCTTTCATATACGATATTTCATTCCAAATTTGGATATAGATTAAAAAAACAAACAACAAAAGAGTTATACCGTATCTTGCCGAAATTACGGTTAAATCTTTAAAGGTTGGATACTTTAAAAGAGTTTGTTGTATCTTTGGGATTGAAAACATTTTCATATTATACCAAAGGAAAAACCCCGAGTATATACTCGGGGTTTTCCTTTCAGCATAAGCTGAGTGTTGTAAGACAACTAGTCTTGCTTCAAGAGAGCTTTCATGTCTCCCTTGAGAACAAGGCTACCGTCAATTACAGTTGCAGTACCGTTCGGATCTGCAGTAAATTGCATACCGTTTGAAGCTGAGTATGTACTGTCTTCGATCATAACACGTACTGAACGTGTGTCTCCTGTTACATCAACATCAGCTATGAGGTATACGTAGTAAGTATCATTCTCAGATACTGTTACAGAGCTCATGTCTATTGTAGCATTTGCTGTTGTGCTACCGTTTAGAGCTGCTGCAAACTCAGCTGTAGCTGTGTCTGTTCCAACGTTTGTAGGTTGAGTAGAGAATACTCTTACCTGTGCGTTGGAGAGAGTTGTGTTTGTTATACCGTAGAGCTCAAACGTTGTTGTACCCAACTGGATATCACCACCTTCAGCTTTAACTGTGTATGCAAGAAGCGGTACATCATTTGCTGTTGAGAGGTTGGTAATATCTGTGTTGATTTGAGTTACAACAGGAACTGCGTTTGAGATCTTAACAACAGGTTCTGTGTCTGAAGGATCAGCAACAGTTGTTCCTTCTGTCGTTGTTGCTACGATTGTGCTGATTTGCACATCACCTGAAGCTCCGGTTTGAGCATCAGCTTTCAGTACAACATCAACCTTTGCATCCTTTGCAACCTTCTTGTTGAGGTTTGTAAAGGTTACAGTTGAAGGAGATGCATTTGTTGGTGTAGCTGAATCAACCTTTGAACCTGCAATGTAGATGCTTACATCACCGTCAAGCAAGCTTGATACGTTGCTTGCGAATGTCACGGTAACGTCATCTATTGTGGTCTCAGCATCTTTAGAGTAGTACTCGTATACTGCAAGTATTACGTCATCTGCGTTGTCACGAACAAGTTTGTCTTTGTTCTCCTCATCTGAACCTTTAAGGTCAAATGTTGGTGAACCTGTTGTGACTGTAACGGTTACTTGCGTACCGTCTACATCAGCATTGTTGTACTTTGTGTTTGTTTGAGTACCTTCTGCGTCAAACTTATCATCAGTTGTTGCAGCAGGCACTTTAATGGTTGCGTTGTTTGAGAAGCCGTCAACATCACAGACAAGTGATACTTCTTTCTTCTCACCTTTAGCTACAGTGTAGCTGAAGTCGTAAATTGCACTGAAGTTTCCACCACTTGTTGGTGAATCTTCGCTGTCTGAACCAAGTTGGTTTCCGTTTTCATCTTGAAGCACACAGTTTCTCAAGCGTTTTGAAGTTGAGAATACTTCTGAAGATGAAGCTGTAACAGTTAGCTCTGTTACCTCAACATCATCTCCTGAGTCTGTTGCATCAAACTCAAATACGGCCAGAACTTGGTTGTTCTTGTTGTTAATCTTTGTTGTGTCAGGCTCTTTTACCTTTACGGTAAAGTCGGTTCCCGCTACCTCAATATCGTGATTCAAGGTAATCGGGTCACCTGAAATGTTTGTAACGGTATCTCCTGATTCGTTCTCAACATTAGAGAAGTCAACTGTTGTAACTTCGTAGAACATTCCGTTTGGAGCACTGTCAGGCACATTTGCCTTGATAGTGTATACCATCTCGTCTCCGGCTTTAAACGGAACATTCTTGAAGGATACGGTGGTTGTTGTGTTGTCAGTTGTTGCTGAGAATGTTGCATCTTCACGGTCTGAGATACGGTTTCCGTTCTCATCGTAGATTGCAACTCCTGTCAACTCAATGTCATCTGCAGTAGCTGATGAAGCTCCTGTAATCTTGAACTCAACTTCAACATCTGCTGTTATATCTTCACCTTTAACTTCTACTGTAAAGGCTCCCATTGAAGCGCCGTTTGTTCCGGCTGCAACTTTCTCACCACTGTTGAAGTCTGAATCATCGTTCAAGATAACATCACCACCTGAGATGGTTACAGTCTCTGGAGTACCTGAAACTGTTACAGGCACACCGTATGAGTATCTGTCTCCGTTAGCTACGATGTGAGTTGTCTCTTCTATTTCAAGAGTAATATTTTTTCCACCCTCACCGTCAATGTCAGCGTAAACTGACACATCCTCTGAGTCTCCGTCTTCAACAACTACTCCTGAACCGAAGTCAATCAACAAGTAGTCGTCGTTTAGAACGGTTACTGTGTATGTTTGTCCGTTGAACTTTGCGTAAGCGTTGTCCAACGCGTCAGTCAAGTCAGCTGTTCCGGTTTGGTGAAGTTTTATCCTCTTTATGCGCACATCTTCACTGGATGATCCTGGTACATCTAGATTGATGCGTGCAATGCGAACATCTTCATCGTTTACATTGGTTGTGTTTGAAACCGACTTGTAGGTAGCGGTCAAAGAACCAATGGCCAGCGTTGAGTTGATAGTGTGTTGTGCTCCTGTAATTGGCAATGTGCCGTTTACAGTAGATGATGTTTGAATAGCATCAACTGAAATTGCGGCAACCTCACCTGCTTGTACGGAGCTGTTCATGTTTGCGGCAACAGTGAAAGTTTTGCTTTCACCAGCTCTAAGTGTGAATGTACCACCAACGTTGGCTTTGTTGTTTGAGTCGAATGAGTCCGTGTCTCCAACAACCATTCCGTTTTCATCAAGCAACTCAACAGAGTCAAATGAGTCGCGTGAAGCCAAACCTGTAAGTTCAACCACCACGTCTTCAATTGTAACGGATTGTGAACCTGCTGTAAGTGTGAAGCGTGTAAACGGAACGTGTTGTGCGTTCTTAGGAGCAAGTGAGTTTGCAGGCTGTGCTGCAGGTGTAACTGTTACTCCTGTTCCGCTTGGTGTTTGTTGTTGGTTGTCGTTGTTGTTAGCCGCTGCACAACGAGCTTGGTTGATCGCGTTTGCTTTTGCGATTGTTGAAGGACCCCAGAATCCTGTCGGAGCAGTCAAACCAACCGGAGCCAAAATGTCCGAAGCGTATTTTGCTTGGAATTTTGAAACTGCGGCTTTGGTTGCCGGTCCGAAGTATGTTGTTTCGTTTCCGGGTGATCCCGGTCCTGTTGCTGCAACGCGTGTGTCAGGGTCTGTGTTCAAGAATCTTTGAATGTCTTGAACTTGACCCCCGCGGTCACCAAGTTTGTGACTTTGTGTGAAGGTTACTCCACAGAGTCCGGCTCCAGCTGAACCACCTGTGGTAGAACCACCACCCATTGCTGCAAGTTGTGATTGCAATGAAGCAATGGTTGCAAGCAAGCTTTGAATTTGCGCTTGCAATTCCTCTGCTGTTGCCGCGCGTGCCGGAAGAGCAAAGACGGTTGAGAAAAGAAGAGCAGCAACCGTCACCGCTGCGGCAAGTTTTGAAATTGATAATGTATTAATCATAGTTGTTTGTTAATTAAGCTAGTAACTATATCGTCTCCCCTCTTGCCTCTTGCAACCAGGCAAGAGGTCAAGGGGTGTGCCCCTTATAGAGACAACTATAGTGTCGCTTGCGCCTGCGTCCGCAAGAGCAAGCTAGCTGATAATTGTTTTTTGTTGCCCGGATCGGGCAACTTGTTCAAGCCCAAATAAGGCTTGCGGCGCGTACAACCCTTTTCATCGACACAGGTTGCTCCGACGCCGAGTTTTAACTCGCGCGCGAGTTAAAACTCGGCGTCGGAAGGCGCCTTAAAGTTTTTAAGAACTTAAATAATGTCTTTCGTTTGATGGTCTCTCCGCCGTACAAGCGACTCGGACAAAACGGTTCAGCGCTTCCGTTACGGTGAAAACAAACTTAAAGATTTGCCGACTTCTTGATATTTAATTGTCAAAGAGCTTCAAAGATATTTTAGACGTCCGAGAAATTATCCGCAAGATAAAAAAACACTTCCCTGTGGATAACAATACGGACCCTTTAAGCTTATCGCAGTATCGGATAAAGTCAACTCTTTTCTTAACATTTCTGCGCCAAAAATTAAATTACAAATTAAATTATTCTGTAACGTGTCCACCGCTTCTCACCCACCTTCTCTATTACCCCGTCTCGTATAAGTTGTTGCAATTCTCTCTGCAAAGTTTTCGTGCCGACATCCGGTATTTTACTTGCTATTTCTTTTATGGAAGCCAGTGGTGTTTTTGATAATACATTTAATATGAGCACTCGTCTGTTGGCGCTTTTTACACTGTCTTTTTTTCGTTTGCGTTTCGGTTTGCCGACAGATGCCAAAGACTCGCTCTCCGAAGAGTCTGCAAAAGTCAAATCGCTTTTGCCTTGGAGAGAATCTGTAGCGTCCGACTCTTGCAAATCTGGACTGTTAAAAACATTGGTTTTGGTCTCTGTTGCATGCTCCGAAATGTTATCCAAAGAGTCGGCTAAAGAAGTTAAAGAAGATATATGATTTGGAAAAAGTCTTTCCATGTTGTGCTCCTCATAAGAGAGTTTAACCGAAACCAACTCTCCCAAAGAGATTTTGAATATGCGCGCATTTTCAAAAGAGATTAAATTCTCGGCAAACAACAAATCAACCAAAAGTGAAATTTTTTCAATCTTTAGCGCTATTTTGTTTTCAGTCTCCCCTTGGGCAAACAAATCAAACAATTCAATCAATTCTTTTTTAAGTTCTTGTTTTAAAATGTTTTTGTCTTTTATGTGTTCCACCAAAAGAAATCCGGCAATAATCACCCTTTCTATTTTGGTTATTGATTTGTTTTGTGTCTCTTTTAAATATTTGTTTAAAAAAGACTTGTTTGTCCTATAAAGCTTTAAAACTAAAGATATTTTATCGGACAAATTATATAAGTCACGCGCACTCATAATTTAATTTTATTGTCCTTTAAGAATATAAAAATGTCTTTTAATATGTCCTTTTGGGGATGGTCTTTTATAATAATAGCAATTTAATGTCCTTTTTACAAGAGCTTCGCAAATTACAGGATCGGACCTTGTAATTTATCGTGATTTTGTAACTTTTCTTTATGTGCTACAATTTTCACATGGCAAAACGCACAAAACAAAAAACAAAAAAAGAAAAACAAAAAAACAACTCCAGCGACGGAGCTTCAACTCTCAAATCGGAAACACTAAAAGGTGTCATAGGCCTTTTGGCTTTTGCATTTGCAATTGTTCTGGCACTCTCAGGTTTTAATATGGCGGGTCACTTGGGAGAGATGCTTTTTGTCGGGCTTTCTTTTTTGTTTGGGGTTGGCTTTTGGCTGGTTCCTTTTTCTTTATTTATTTTTGCAATTGCGATTTTCAAGTCGCTGGAGAGTAAAATCGGGCTTTTGAAAAATATAGGGGTTTTGCTCTCTTTTGTTTTGGGTTTGACCTTGATTGAAATGCTTGCGGAGGGTCACGGTGGAGTAGTCGGAGCATTTCTTGCAAAACCGGTTGTTTGGGCTTTTGATAAAGTGGCCGGGGGTATAGTGGTCTTTGCCGGGTTTCTCGCATCTTTGCTTTTGATTTTTGACACTCACCCGAAAGATGCTTTTCCGTCTTTGCTTGCTCTGCGCAAAAAGCTCAAATCCATATTTGAAAATGAAAAGCAGACTTTGGATGAAAAGGAAGAACAAGTGATTGAAAAGGCGACACAGTCGGCAAAACCGGAAAAACACACCTCTGCCGTAGCTCCGGTTGAAACAGTAAAAAAGAACGTTGAAAAAATAGTTGACTTTACAAAATCCAAAGAAAAAGATCTTTTTGACAGTTTGACCGTAAAGCAAAGTTTCGGAAAATATACCCCTCCCCCTCTTTCCATATTGAGAAAAGATGCCGGCAAACCATCTGTCGGAGATATAAAAGCCAGAGCCAACGCTATCAAAAGGACTTTACTGAATTTCAATATCTCGGTTGAAATGGATGAGGTCTCAATCGGTCCCACGGTTACTCGTTATGCGCTAAAGCCGGCGGAAGGAGTTAAGTTAAACAGAATAGTGTCTCTGCAGAGTAATTTGGAGTTAGCTCTCGCCGCCTCCCCCATAAGAATTGAGGCGCCAATTCCGGGCAAGTCTTTGGTTGGAATTGAAGTGCCAAATCAAGCAAAGGCAACACTGGGGCTTGCTTCTCTTTTGGGTCATCCGGATTTTCAAAGAAGCGAGCAACCACTGCTTGTAGCCTTGGGTAGGGATATCTCGGGCAAACCGCAATATGCAAATCTTGCCAAAATGCCCCACCTGCTTATTGCCGGGGCAACCGGTGCCGGAAAGTCGGTTACCATTCATGACTTGGTTGTAAGCTTGCTTTACAGAAATTCACCGGAGAAAATGCGAATCGTCATGGTTGACCCAAAAAGAGTTGAGCTTACCCTCTACAATGGAATTCCGCACTTGATGCTACCTGTTGTAACCGACCCTAAAAAAGCTCTGCAACTTTTGCGCTGGCTTACAAAAGAGATGGAAAGAAGGTATGACATTCTGGAGAAAAACAAGGTGCGAGACATATCTTCTTATCACAAAAACATATATGACAAGGGTGTAAAAAATGAAAACGGAGATGAACCTGAGTCAATGCCTTATATAGTCGCCTTCTTGGACGAGCTCTCAGATTTGATGCAAGCTTATCCGCGCGAGCTTGAATCGGCAATTGTGCGCCTTGCGCAGATGAGCCGCGCCGTGGGAATTCACTTGGTACTTTCAACGCAAAGGCCGAGCGTTAAAGTCATTACCGGATTGATAAAGGCAAATGTTCCCGCAAGGATTGCTCTACAGGTTGCAAGCCAGGTTGACTCAAGAACAATTCTTGACATGGGAGGCGCTGAGAAGCTCTTGGGTGCCGGAGATATGCTTTTCACCTCCGGTGAGATGAGTAAACCAAAACGTATTCAAGCGCCGTATATTTCAGAGGACGAAGTGAAAAAAATCGTCTCTTATCTTAAAAAACAATATGAAGGCGAGCTCTCCGATACCATTGATCTTGAAGAAGTGGCAAAAAGTGATGCGACATTTGTGGGCAATATTTCATCTGATGAAGATGACGATCCTCTGTTTGAACAAGCCAAAGAGATAGTTGTAAGCGCCGGGAAAGCCTCAACCACCTACATTCAAAGAAAACTGCGTGTGGGCTATGCTCGCGCGGCGCGCATTATGGATTTGCTTGAAGAG
>JALWJR010000077.1 GCA_026996985.1 Candidatus Kaiserbacteria bacterium | reverse complement strand
AAGAGCTTCCGGATTATCTTTTTTATGTACTCTGTTTTTGTTTTCATGAAAACAGCGAGTGCATCTGTGTGTGATTATAAATCTCTCGCCCTTTTTCTCTAAATTAACAGGCTCCATAAGCCCTCCGCAGGTGCTTGCCCGGTCGCCCGGATCCACATCAACATGCTTGCTCCACAAACACCTCGGGCAGTGGTTGGTAAACCCGTCTCCAGCCACTTTCTCTCCACAATTCTCACAAACAAAATCTTCCACTTTTTTTATAAAAGCCATGTAAATATGTTAGTTATTTTTTGAAAAAAGAAAAGCGCGGCCACATTTAACGTGGCCGCAAAGTTTTTAGTTCAAATGCTTTTTTATGGGCAATACTTCGGTGCACGACATAAGCGGAATATCCGAAAGAACACGCCACCATACCCCCAGTGTTCCATCTTTTTCTACAGTTTCATGAGTAAGCCCGCTCGGGAATACTGCTTCCACAGCAATACAACGTGAAGATTGTTCTTTAATGTTTTGGTACAGCCATTCTTCAAAAGTTTGTTTATTTCTCTCAAGCACTTGGTTTAGAACAATAGCGGGAATAAACATGTCACCTGCCTGTAATATCATCGCATCACAAATACGTCGTGCATCTTCCTGTGATACGATCATGTACAATTTTTCAAATTTCCCTTTCATTGCCTCATCCTCCTGTTGTGAAGATACTTATTTTCTTTTTACAAGATAATATAAAATACTTAATAAGCAAGAACGGCTACGTTAAACGTAGCCGTTTTAATCATTTACTCATCTCCCACGCTTGCACATTCGGTACATACCGTACCGAGCGCACAGCAAGAATGGGAATCGGGCCGGGTGCCACATACCACTTTCCGCCATAGTCCTCGCCTTCACCGGACGGGTCGTCCAAAAGTGGCGTCTCATCGGGAATCTCAAGCTCAAGTACCCAGGCTTGGTTGGTGTCATCTCCGATCACATCAAGCGCCCAGTTGCCGGGGACGGGAGGCTCAAGCATCACATGCACCAGAGCCTCGCCGGTTGCAACATTTCTTCCAGGGCGAAGCAGGCGCTCGTACATGATGCTTTTGAACGCCTCTTCCGTTTTTGTGATATGAAAGACTTTCATCTTCTTCCTCCTGCAGAGAAACAAGCTGGAGAAATAATGCATTAAAAAATAATGTATGTCAATAGTAATGCCGGCGCATACGCGCCGGCAAAAAAGAAAATCACTTACCGTTCCACGGAGGCCGGTGGCGCCACATCCCGGCAATTGCGCTCGAGATTACTTGAATCCCGACCAACAATACCATAAACGCCATCACAAGAGTAAGCAAGTCTCCGTCGCGCAAGTCGGGAGCGGCCATGAAGCAAAATACGGCTACCACAAAAAGAAATGACAACAGAAACAGTAGCCACCGAAAGAAAAACTTTGGCATTTTCGGCAGTTGCGTCTGCATATCTCACCTCCTCTCGGGTCCGACAGGTTCCATTCTAAAAGATTTGTAACACACATTCTCCCTTAAAACAACACATCACACTACACCTTATTTCCTATCGCTTACAGAATATTTTTCTTGTTCACCTTGTCCTTAGAACAAATCAAAATAAGTCTTGGGGATTGTTCCGACAAATAAGCATTGGGTTTGTAGTTTCCACAAATATTTTTAAGTTTAAAGCCGACTTGCTCGCACATACCGACAAGTTCATCTTGCTCGTATAAATAAGTTGATAAAGAGTAGTTGTGGCTTTTGCCGTTTTTGTCCGTCCATTCTCGTTTTATACTCCAGCGACCGGTTTGCTCGTTAAATGTTTGAGTTGTGTGTATACTGTAACCTGCCAATTTTTCGTTTAAAGAAAGTGAATGTATACCGTTTTTGTTTTCTCCATTGCGCAGGAGAGGCTCTAAAAGAGTATTTTTGTTTGCAACATCCAAAACAAACACTCCGCCAAAAGAGATGGCTGAATATATGTTTTGCAAAACTTTTACATTGTCTCTTTGATCTTCAAAATAACCGAAAGAAGAAAACATACTGATTACTGCATCAAATTCGTTGTTAAAACTCATGGTTAGAGCGTCTTGCAAAATAAAAGTTGGGCTACACCCCGCCTCAGAGGCTTTTTTGCGCGCCTCAGATATCATATACTCCGATGAATCTATGCCTACCACCTCAAAGCCACTCTTTGCAAGCGCTATGGCATGTCTTCCGTAGCCACAGCCAACATCAAGAACTCTGGTTTTCGGTGGTATAACAGCTTTTAAAAAAGCAACTTCGGCCTCCGTGCGCTTTGCCGTTGTAATATCACGCGCATAAAGTTCAATATATTTTTGGTCAAATATGTTTTGCATTTACAGATATATTATACATATTTACTCTTACTTTCTTATCATCCCAATTTGTCCCTGATTAAGCTTAAAAACCCACTTGCCGTTTATCTTGCGCACGGTGGCAACTCTTTTCCCACAACTGAGACAGGTAACCTCCTCCCCTTCCGGTAATTCTCTTGAGAATATGCCGGTGTAGTCTTTCGTAATACGCAATTTGTGAATTTTTACAAGTCTGCCTTTGCTTTTTTTGCGATAACGGAGCAATTTTTCTCCGCAAGCGCAAAAAACCGTTAAAGTTCTAAAAGGGGCTTTAAGAGGTTTGCTCATTTGCCTCTTTTATAAGAACTGTGGCTGTATTGTGTGAAGTTTCAAAAAGTCCTCCCGGAATTTTAAACACGTGTTCTTTACCGTCTTTATCAACAACTTTAACTTCTCCGCTTCTTAAAACCGCAATTGTCGGTGCATGCCCTTTTAAAACTTGCATTTGCCCTTCAGTAGACGGTACAAGAACGGATTTACCTTCTCCGTCATAGAGTACCTCGGCGACAGAGGCAACCGTTATGTGAAGAGTGTCTTTCATAAAACTTTATTATTTTTGAGCTGATGATATTACCTCATCTATTCCGCCTTTCATGTAGAAAGCGTCCTCCGGCAAATCATCATACTTACCCTCCAATATTTCTTTAAACCCTTTTACCGTATCTTCAATTGAAACATATTTTCCGGGTGCTCCGGTGAAAACTTCCGCCACAAAGAAAGGTTGAGACAAGAAACGCTCTATTTTTCTTGCGCGATATACAAGCTGTTTATCTTCCTCTGAAAGCTCTTCAATTCCCAAAATAGCTATAATGTCTTGCAAATCTTTGTTTCTTTGCAGAACTCTTCTCACTTCGTTTGCAACTTCATAATGCTCGTCTCCGACGATCTCCGGGTCAAGAGCTGTTGAACCGGACTCAAGCGGATCAATTGCCGGATAAATGGCCTTTTGCGCCAATGCGCGAGAGAGCACCACTGTTGAGTCCAAGTGGGCAAATGTTGTGGCCGGAGCCGGGTCGGTAAGGTCGTCAGCCGGCACATAAACAGCCTGCACAGAGGTTATTGATCCGTGCTTTGTTGAAGTGATACGTTCTTGAAGCGCTCCCATCTCCTCGGCAAGAGTCGGCTGATAACCAACAGCGGACGGAACACGACCCAAAAGAGAAGACACCTCAGAACCTGCCTGTACGAAACGAAATACGTTGTCCATGAAAAACAGCACGTCTTTTCCGCCTTCTTCGTCACGAAAAGCTTCCGCCATTGTAAGTCCGGCAAGGGCAACACGAGCGCGAGCTCCCGGAACCTCGTTCATCTGCCCGAAAACCAAAGCGGTTTTATCAAGCACTCCGGATTCTTTCATTTCGTAGTAAAGGTCGTTACCTTCACGTACACGCTCACCGACTCCGGCAAAAACCGAATATCCTCCATGCTCGGTCGCCACGTTGCGAATAAGTTCTTGAATAAGCACCGTCTTTCCCACGCCGGCTCCACCGAAAAGACCAACCTTGCCCCCTTTTATAAACGGGGTCATCAAATCTATCGCCTTAATTCCCGTTTCAAAAATTTCAGCCTTTGTTGATTGCTCTTTAAAAGCGGGCGGTTTTCTATGGATCGGCAAATGTCGCTCTTTTTTATCCACGTTTTGTTTACCGTCTATCGCATCACCAAGAACGTTAAACATTCTTCCCAAAGAGTTTTTACCAACCGGAACGGAAATCGGGGCTCCGGTATCAACAACTTCAACACCGCGTTTCAGCTCTTGAGTGTCTGCCATAGCTATACAGCGAACAGTATCAAGGCCTATGTGTTGCGCAACTTCCAAAGTTATTTCTTTACCGTTTTCAAGTTTAACTTTCAGCGCGTTTAGTATCTCGGGTACGGAGTCGGTATCAAACTTCACATCAACAACCGTACCGATAACCTGTGCTATTTTTCCAACGTTTTTCATATTAATCAATTAAATTAAACAGCTTTAATACTAATATATTTTTTGTTTTATTCAAGCTTGATTTTTCATAAAAACACTATTATAATCTTTTTTACTTATGGGCTTCGGCCTCGCCCCCCACCATAAACGGTGGGGGGCAAATTTTTTAAATATACTTTCCAAACATATACTCTACATATTTTCTAACCAAACTCTCAAATGTTTTCTCCGGTAGAACTTGTAACTTGCGCACCAATCTTTTGCTGTCTATCGTTTTTGATTGAGATAAAATTGCATACGCGCGTTTTCTCTGCACGCAACCGATTTCAAAAATATGACCATTTGCCAGCTTGTGTTTATCACAAACTGTGGTTAAAGGTATGATATGTGCTGATTTTTTGTTGAATTTCCTCAGTATGATTACCGGTCTGGTAAATTCCGGTCCCTTTCCGTTATTTTCAACACCAATATTAATTCCTATCCGAGCCCACCATACTTCCCTTTCATAAAAATAAATTTCCGCTTTTTGTTTGAAAATTAACAAAGATTTCAGTTTACACCATTTTTCAAGTAATTTTTTCATGCCTAATGTTTGTCCGTTTGTTTACTCCTTCATCGCCTCTATACCGCTTGTAATCTCCGATACTTCGCGAGTGATGGCGGCTTGTCGCGCTTTGTTAAATTGCAACTGCAAAATATGAGAAAGCTCTCCCGCCTTGTCGGTAGCATTTTTCATTGCAACCATGCGCGCCGAGTGCTCTGACGCCTTACTCTCCAAAAGAGAATGATAGACAACCACCGTCGCAAGCATTGGCGATAGATGGTCAACTATGTTTTTTTCCGTTTGCGCTTCCACTATGTAGTCTGAGACGGCAACGTATTTTTCAATTTCCTCTTTTGTTTCGCTGAATTTCCCCTTCTCCGGAGCTATGGAGATTATAACTTTTTCAATTTCTTGCGGATTTAAAGGGAAGAGTTGTATCATCTGCGAAATTTGTTCAAAAGTTGATTTAAAGTTTGTATAGAAAATATACCATCTGCCGGTTTCCCCTCTTGATTGTAGCTCAACAGCCAAATCTGTTATCTCTCTCATGTCTTTTTCTGAAACATCATCTTTCTTATTTTCTTTGTAGTAGACAATTTCGGCCCCAATACGCTTTAAAAACTCTTTACCTCTTGCCCCGAGAGATATTGCCACAACATCTTTGGGGTTTACGCTTTCCTTACTGAGAAAATCTTGAACGGTTTTTATAAGAGCGCTGTTTAAAGAACCGGCAAGTCCTTTATCACTTGTTATTACAATTACACCAACTTTTTTGCTGTCTTTTTCTTTTGCAAGTTCCGAGTCGTAAAATACTCCCGCTTCCGCAACATGCTTCATTATTCCCAAAGCGGCATAAGCATAACCTCTTGCCGAAAGCGCTTTTTGTTGGCTCTTGCGCATTTTAACCGCAGAGACAGCCTCCATCGCGCGCGTTACTTTGCGCGTTTTGTTTATTGATTGCCTTTTGGTTTTCAGCTGTTTTAAATTTGCCATGTTGATTTTTTACTTTATCACTGATATAATACTTTTACAAATTCCCGTTAGGGACGACCCCCGCCATCTTGGCGGGGGGTTAATTTTTTCGCATACTTACCTTGACACCATCTTGTGTTTCAGATATTAAATCTTTTACTTGATCCAAAACAGATAGAAAAACATTTTCTGATACAGAACCAATTTTGTACACTAGACGGGCCGAAGATAAAATCCTCAACTGAGATAAAATAACGGAATTCTCTTTATTGTTAATGTTGCCTATGTATTTATAGTATTTACCTTGTTTTTTAGAGCCGGTGCAAGGCAGTCCCCAAAACATTTCTTTATTGAATTTTTTTATAACCAAAACAGGTCTTAAAAATTTATCCCCTTTCCCATCTTGTTCAAAGCGTACATTTGCCCCCATATTAATAAACCAAACTTCACGCTCCTTAAAAAAGATGTGTGATGAATTATCATTTATTCGTTTCTTTAATGTGTTCCACCTGTCAAACTCCTTTTGCATACTTAATTTAAGTTTGCTTTTTTAAACTCTTCAATCGCTTTATTGAGTTTTTCTTTTACCTCATCTGTGAGATCGCGGGTTTCGGATATTTCTTTGTAAATATCCGAGTGTTGGGTTTCAACATACTCAAGCCAATTGTTTTCAACTTCGGGAACTTTTTCAACATCAACTTCAGCAAACAAATCCGCCATTCCGGCATAAATTGATACAACCTGTTTTTCAAAGGGAAGAGGTTTTCCTTTTGGCTGTTTCAAAAGCGCAACCATTCTTTGTCCTTTATCAATTCTTTTTTTGGTCGCCTCGTCCAAATCTTGCGCAAACTGCATAAACGCCTCCAATTCTCTGAATTGCGCCAACTCAACGCGCAAACCTCCGGCCACCTTTTTCATTGCTTTTGTCTGAGCTGCGGAACCCACACGTGAGACCGAGTTTCCAACATCAATCGCCGGTTTTATTCCTTTGTTAAACAAAGAAGAGTCAAGCGCTATTTGTCCGTCTGTGATTGAGATGACGTTTGTTGGAATGTATGCGGAAACATCACCCTCTTGAGTTTCAATTATCGGCAACGCGGTTATTGAACCGCCCCCCAACTTATCTGAAAGTTTTACAGCTCTTTCAAGCAAGCGTGAGTGCAAGTAGAAAATGTCTCCCGGGTAGGCCTCCCGTCCCGGCGGTCTTCTCAGCAAAAGGGAAACTTGCCTGTAAGCAACCGCCTGTTTTGAAAGATCATCATAAATTATCAAAACATCTTTTCCTTTCTCTAGGAAGTATTCAGCTATTGCAACCCCAGAGTAAGGGGCCAAAAACTGCATCGCAGCCGGAGATGACGCCGGCGCGTCAACAACAATTGTATACTCCATCACTCCCGCTTCTTGAAGCTCCGCCACAATACGTGCCGTTTTTGCTTCTTTTTGTCCTATTGCGACATATATACAAATTGGGCGCTCGCTTTCCGGTTCATATTTTTGGTTGATTATGGTATCTATCGCAACTGTTGTTTTACCGGTAAACCTGTCTCCGATTATAAGCTCACGTTGACCGCGACCGATTGGAATCATGGAATCAATGGCTTTTATTCCGGTATGCAAAGGAGTGTCAACGGATTTTCTATCTATCACGCCGTAGGCGTCACGTTCCAGAGGCATGTATTTGTCCACCTTTATCTCACCTTTTCCGTCAAGTGGTTCTGCCATGGTTGAGACAACCCTTCCTATTATCTCATCTGAGACACCGACTGAAAGCACTTTGCCTGTAGAGACTGCGCGCATTCCTTCAAAAACTCTTGAAGAATCACCCAAAATAACAACCTTTACGGAATCTTCTTCAAGGTTTAACACAAGTCCATAGAGAGCATCTTGCTGTTGCATAGCTTCTTTAAGAGGTTTTTTATCAGATGTTTCAAAAAGGACCATCTCGCTCATTTTGGCGTTTACAAGCCCTTCTATTTCAGCCACTCCGTCTCCAACAGAGACAACCTCTCCGGAGTCTGCCTCAAAAGAGATCGTGTCAAAATTTTCAATTTCTTTTTTAATCTTCTCTATTATGTTGCTCTCCATATTACTTTGTTAACTTCTAACCGCTTTTAACAATGCGTCTGTACAGGTCAAGTAGTGCTCTTTTAAAGCTTTTATCAATCATGTGTCCGTTTTTTTCAAAAATATAACCGCCAATCAAAGTGTCATCGGTTATAACTTTCACATTTTCAGGATTTTCAATTAACGCTTTTGCTTCGTTCAACGCTTTTTCATTTGCCACAGTGAGTTTGGGTAGCCTCCTTTCTTGTTTTTGGAGCTGTTTTTTTATCTCCAACAAGATTTTTGGAAGCATTTTAAGTTTTCCCTGTCTTTTTAGGGCGTTTTTCATGTTTTCAAGCGTCTCTTTGGGGGATTTTCCGGCCTCGATCACTTGAATAAACGCTTTTGCCCAAACCCTGGCTTTCATAATTAAGCTTTATTTCTTAAAATCCTCTCGGCCGCCAAAATGGCCGCTTTTGCAATCTCTTCTTTTGACTGCGCCAGTATTTCTCTCTTTTGAGCCTCTGCGATTTTTTGCGCATCTTGGATTATGCCCTCGGCCTTATGTTGTGCATCTTTTAAAATTTCAGCCTCACTCTCTTTTGCATGTTCTTTGGCTTGAGATACTATCTGCTGCCCTTCCTTGCGAGCATCTGAGAGAATCTCTTCTTTTTTTTCTTCTATTTCTTGCTTTTCTTCTGCAGCTTTCTGCGCATCTTTAACACCTTGCTCTATCAGTTTTTGTCTTTCATCAATTATTTTGATGATGGGTCTGTAGAGGAAATACCACAAACCAACCAACAAAAGCCCGAAGTTTGCGGCTTGAAACAAAAGAATTTCCCACTGAACTCCAAATGCTGAAAGAATTTCCGACATATTACATTGTCTTAATAATGAATGCTACAACGAGAGCCAAAATACCCAAAGCTTCGGCAAAAGCGATTGCGATAATCATGTTCGCAACAATTTTACCTGAAGCCTCGGGGTTTCTACCGATTGACTCCATAGCGCCTTTACCTATAAGTCCGATACCTATACCGGGTCCTATAACACCCAATCCGGCAGCTAGAGCCATTGCTATAAGTTGTGCTGCTTCTGTTTCCATAGTCTTTTTGTTACTTGTTAACTTATAATACCCTCGCATTATACGGAATAACCGATTTTAAGCAAGTTTAAAATTGTCAATATGATCGCAAAATAGTTTGCGCTTTTAGTGAGGCTCTTGTATCGCCAATTTTATAAACAACAAAGTCAAAAGTGCAAAAATAACCGCCTGAACAAAACCTATAAAAATTTCAAATGCCATAACCGGAACCGGCAAGATAAGAGGAACAAAAAACGAAACAACGGAAACCAACACCTCTCCGGCAAAAATGTTTCCAAACAAACGAAAAGAAAAGGAAATCAAGCGGATAATTTCACTCATAAGCTCTATCAAACCCACCACAAAAGAAAGAGGTGACTTGAAGTTTATAAACTTCCCGGCATATTTCCAAAAACCGATTGCCACAACTCCGGAAATTTCTATTACCAGAAACGAGATTATGGCAAGAGAAAGCGTCATATTTAAATCCGTATTCATTGACCGCAAAAGCGGAGCAAAAATGGTGTGCTCACCTTCATATTTCCAAAAACCCAACGAGCCCACGCCCGGGAAAAACTCAAGAGCATTTGCCAAAAATACAAACAGAAAAATTGTCATAACAAGCGGAAAATACCGCCTTGCCGCTTTTTTGCTCTCCAGAATTTCGGCCATAAAATCAAGAACAAACTGGAAAATTGTTTCAAAAAATAACTGAACCCTGCCGGGTATTATTTTCGGGTTTCGCCCTACAAAAAAAGCTATAGACAGAAGCAAAAAGGCTATGGTTAAACTCATAACCATGGTGTTTGTCACAGGGATACCGAAAATATAAAACAGTCTTTCAGCCACCAAGGAAGGGACATGGATCCCCTCGTGAGCGTTTTCAGCTGCAAATGCTATATCAAACATGACGACACTTTAGCATAACTTTTTTGATTTTCAATTGACAGTCTTTTCCAACGCAAAATAGCAACGAACGCTCTCTGTCGTTCCAACGGAAAAAAGTGCCGAAATTGGCACTTCTTCCCTGAAATCGATAGTATTGTCGTATATGATGAACATGACAA
>JALWJR010000076.1 GCA_026996985.1 Candidatus Kaiserbacteria bacterium | reverse complement strand
CCCTTGATTCTATGGAACTGGAACGAGAAAGGGGAATAACCATAAAAATGGCCCCGGCTAAAATGAAGTACAAAGGATATACTTTGAATTTGATAGACACTCCCGGGCATATAGATTTTTCATATGAAGTCTCAAGAGCACTCTCTGCAATAGAAGGAGTGGTTTTACTTGTTGATGCTACACAAGGAATACAAGCGCAAACTCTCTCAACATTATCTGAAGCAAAAAAACAAGGTCTTGTTATTGTGCCGGCACTTTCAAAGGTGGACGCTCCTTTAGCGCGTGTTGATGATGTTAGAGCTGAGCTTGCCTTGGAGCTTAATTGTAATGAAGAAGACATAATTTTAACATCGGGAAAAACCGGTGAGGGCGTTGAAGATTTGCTAAATGCCATAATTGAGAAAATTCCCGCTCCTGAAAAAGGAGAGAGTGAATCGCGCGCTTTGATTTTTGATTTTCAATATTCAGATCACAGAGGTATTATTTTGTATGTACGTGTTTTTGACGGTGAATTTAAAAAAGGAGAAACTTACAAACTTTCAGTTGCAAAAGAGGAGTTCAAAGCGCTTGAAGTTGGAATTTTTAAACCGGAGGAGACTCCCACAGACAGCCTGAATCAGGGAGATATAGGATATATAGTTACAGGAATCAAAAAACCCGGAATAGCGCAAGTTGGTGATACTGTTCTTGCAAAAAGCGGCAAGCTCAAGCCCTTGCCAGGTTTTATGCAAGTTAAACCGGTTATTTGGGCCAGTGTTTATCCGGAAAGTCAAGATGATCTTACTTTATTAAAACAAGCGCTCGAGAAACTCCGTTTGAGTGACTCAGCGCTTTCTTATGAGGAAGAGTCTTCCGGTATGGTGGGCAGAGGGTTCAGGCTCGGATTTTTGGGAATGCTTCATATGGAGATAATAACCGAAAGATTAAAAAGAGAATTCGGGCTGTCTTTGATAGTTACGTTACCTGCCGTATCGTACAAGGTGGTGTATAAAACCGGTGAGGAAAAAGTGATTTATGCGCCGATGCATTTTCCGGATGAAAGCGAAGTTGAAAGTGTGTATGAGAAGTGGGCGGATATGACCGTGATTTTGCCTCCTGAGCATTTGGGGTCTGTGATGCAAATACTTCATGACCATGAGGCTGATGTAAAAGAGACGGAGACCATGCCCGACGGAAGAGCCAAACTTTCTGTTGAGCTTCCGCTTAGAGAGTTGATGCGCAATTTGTTTGATAAGATTAAAAATGTGTCTTCGGGATTTGCTTCAATCTCTTATAAAGTCTCGTCTTGGAGATTGGCAAATGTTGTTAGAATGGATGTATTGATAGCGGAAGAAGTATCTCCGGCTTTTACAAGAGTAATTTCAAAACAAAGAATAAGACAAGAGGCGGAAGCGATGGTTGAAAGGCTTGATGAAGTGTTGCCGAGACAGCAGTTTGTTTTGAAAATTCAGGCCAAAGTGCAAGGGAAGATAGTGGCAAGTCGCAAAAAAAGCGCGCTTCGCAAAGATGTTACCGCCAAACTCTACGGTGGAGATGTTACTCGCAAAATGAAGTTGCTTGAAAAACAAAAGAAGGGAAAGAAGAAAATGCTCTCCAGAGGAAAAGTGCATATACCAAACGATGTGTTTTTGAAAGTCTTGAGAAAAGAAAGATAGTTTTATCCAAACAACCCCGGAGCAAAAACCAAAGTCATACTCAAGATAATAAGGACAGCCAAAATGGCCCAGAGAATTTTTATTATTTTGGTTGTGTTTTTGTGAAAAAGAAAACTCATGTTTTTTATTAGACTTATTTCCAAACAAGCCGAGCCCTAAGTTTTACTTAGAGCTCGGCAAGCACTTTGTTTACCGAGCCCTGTGTTGTATGGAAACAAGTCTATTGTATACTAATTTTATGTTAAATACCAGAGAAAAAAGGTTGGTTAAAAAAGTTCTTTCATCTTTTGTTGTAACTTTTATTTTGTTTGTTTTTATTGCGGTTTTGGCTCCCAAATTGTGGGAAGCGAAAACTCGAGAACAAGCGATAAGCGAGAGACAGATGGTACTGCAACAGCAATTGAAGAAAGTAAACGACAGATTTGATTATCTGGAAAGACAAAAAGCGGCTCTTGCCAGTGAAGTTGGGCTGCAAGAGATTTTGCGCGAGACTTTTGATGTGGGAAAAGAAGGGGAGAAAGTTTTGATTTTAGTTGATGATACGGAGGATATTTATAGAAAAGACAAAGAAGTCAAAACTCAAAAAGAAAAACCGAAAAGTTTTCTTGATAAACTTTTTGGCAAGTTTTATAATCGGTAACCAAGCGGGTATGGTCTAGTGGTATGACGTAAGCTTCCCAAGCTTGAGACGAGGGTTCGATTCCCTCTACCCGCACCCTGACTTTGCCATTGTAAACACCCCCAATGGGTGTTTACTTTGTAAAAGCGAAGCTTTTAGTAAAAGTTGCACTTATTTTTCAACCTTGTAAAATAAAGTTGCACTTATTTTTCAACCTTGTAAAATAAATCTCAATGAAAACTCTTCGTTTGATAATCTTTATCAACTTGTTAATAATTTTTTTGCCGGTTTCCGGTTTGCCTCTCGTTTTGCAATCCAGACTGGCAACTTTGTTCAGCGCTATTTCAATAGTACTCATTGTATATTTGCTTTATTTTGAAAAACTTAAAAAAGTGTTTATTGAGATGTCGAATAATAAAAAAGTTCACGAAGAAAACACACACAATAATTTCTCAGATCAGGAACATAACAGTGTTGAACTCAAGGAGAACATAACATTAAAACCAAATAATTGATGAAGAGACAAATAACATATTCTGTGACGGGTACGCTTTTGTTGGTATCCGCCTTTGTTCCCGCTTTGATTTTTTTTACAAAATTTGAAAACAAAGAAATTGAAAAACCAAAAACAAACATTGTATTTAAAAAAGAAAAGATAAAACAAGAGCCGAATTACGTTGAACAACCCGAGCATGTAAAAGGGGTTTATGTATCTCAGTGTGGAGCAACTTCAAAAAAAATAAGAGAGCGTATAGAAAATTTACTTGAAAAAACCGAAATTAACTCTGTTGTGATAGATGTAAAAGATTACACCGGTACGATTTCATTTGAAACCGATAATCCCGTAATTTTAAAAGGTGGAAAGGGGTGTAAAATAAAAGATTTGAAAAAGTGGATAGAAAAGTTGCACGATAATGGTGTGTATGTCATAGCCCGAATCACGGTTTTTCAAGACCCACTTTACGCGCAAACTTTTCCCGAGGAGGCGGTACACAAAAAAAGCGCCACAACCACTCCATGGAGGGATCACAAGGGCTTGTCTTTCATAGATGTTGGTTCTCGTAAATTTTGGAAATATATTGTTGAGATAGCGAAAGAAGCCCACGCTATCGGTTTTGATGAGCTGAATTTTGACTATATCAGATACCCGTCAGACGGCCCGATGGATGATGTCTACTACAGCAGATCCGGAATAGATGGAATTGTTGCGGATAAATCGGCGGAGCTTGAAAAGTTTTTCAGGTATTTAAGTAGAGAATTAAGATGGATGGATACAAAACACAAGCCGATTTTATCTGCCGATTTGTTTGGGATGACAACAACAAATTATGATGATCTATGGATCGGACAAATACAGGAGAGAGCAGAGAGTTATTTTGATGTCCTTTCTCCGATGGTATATCCGAGTCATTATCCGAGAGGTTTTTTGGGAATGGATAATCCCAACAAAAATGTCTACAAAGTTATCTTTTATTCCATGACAAAGTCAGCGGAAAGACTTAAAGCCACAACCACTCCGATTGCCTCATTTGCATTCAAAGAAAAAACAGAAGACGGTTTGTACAAAAAACCGGCCAAAGATCCAAAAAAAGTTTTGCGCCCATGGTTGCAAGATTTTGACTACGGAGGCATCTATGATGCAAAAGCGGTGAGAGACCAAATACAAGCGGTATATGACGCCGGGCTCTCCTCTTGGCTTCTGTGGAATCCCGCAAATATTTATACCATTGAAGCTCTAAAGCCAAAGCTCGGGGAGTAAATTTGTCATTTTCACTTATTTGTATATACTTTGCGCAGGTTCAACACAACGTTGGAGGCTGGAATGTACAAAGTCATCATAATTTTGATTGTACTGCTTATAAACATTTGGACGTTTTGGTGGTTGTTTTCGTAATTTAAAAAACGCAGGCGCAGAGCTTGCGTTTTCTTTTTTGTGATATACTAAACCCATGCAGTATACTTACGACCCTGAGAAAATATCATATTTTGCTACAACAGATTCTCGCGGGGTAAGAGTCCCTTTTGGAATAAAAGCCAAAGACAGAATGCGTCACATGTATGTAATCGGTAAAACCGGAATGGGTAAATCAACCTTGCTTGAGAATTTGGCAATCCAAGATATTCAAAGCGGAGAAGGTTTGTGTTTTATAGACCCTCACGGTTCAACCGCATCAAAACTGTTGGATTATGTTCCGGAAGAAAGAATAAAGGATGTAATTTATTTTGCGCCGTTTGATATGGACTATCCGCTTGGATTCAACGTAATGGAAGATGTTGGGTATGACAAAAGACACTTGGTTGTGGCTGGTCTGATGAGCGCTTTCAAAAGAATCTGGGTTGATGCTTGGAGCTCCAGGATGGAATATATTTTACAAAATACCCTTTTGGCTCTTTTGGAGTATCCGGATACAACTTTGATTGATATAAACAGAATGCTTTCAAACAAGACATTCAGAAAGAAGGTGGTCTCCGCCATTTCCGATCCAATTGTAAAGAGATTTTGGGAAGAGGAATTTGCCGGATATACAGACAGGTATGTACAAGAGGCAACACCGGCAATTCAAAACAAAATAGGACAGTTTACAAGCAATCCCTTGGTCAGAAATATAATAGGACAGGTCAAATCAACCTTTGATATAAGACGCGCAATGGATGAGAGAAAAATTTTGATAGTAAACCTCTCGAAAGGAAGAATGGGCGAGCAAAATGCGGATTTGTTGGGAAGTATTTTAACCACCAAAATTTATCTCTCAGCCATGAGTCGCGCGGAGATGTCGCAAGCTGAACTTGATGCTCTACCACCGTTTTATTTTTATGTTGATGAATTTCAGTCTATAGCAAATGACTCTTTTGCAAATATTTTGTCTGAGGCGAGGAAATACAAACTTTCTTTAACGATAGCGCATCAGTATATAGAGCAAGTTGAAGAGAACATACGAGCTGCTGTTTTTGGCAACGTTGGAACCACAATATCTTTCAGGGTCGGTCCGTTTGATGCGGAAGTGCTCAAAACAATTTTTGAGCCAACTTTTACCGCTGAAGATTTGGTGAACTTAGGGTTTGCGCAAATTTATTTGACTTTAATGATAGACGGTGTGGGCTCCAAACCCTTCTCGGCTCGCACATTACCTCCGCTTGATATGCCACCGTTTTCGTTCAAGCATGAGATTATAAAACATTCCCAAGAGACATATGGAAGAAAAAGAGCGGATGTTGAGAGAATGTTGAGTGAGGTTGCAACAAGAGCCGGGGATGAGGCAATCAAAAATGCTACACAACAGAGAGCACAGGCACAAAACAAGACTATTGCACAGAACAAACAAAAGAACTCTCAAAACAAAAATGCAACACCAACCCCTCAAAGAAATGTTTTGCAATCCGCAAAAATTCAATCCAACTCTTCGGCACAGAGTGTGCCCGGGGCGAATGCACAATCCGGAAGTGTTGTGACAGATAAAAGCGTTAAAGACAAAACCAACACCGGAGACAGCTTTGCGCAAAAGACAAAGCAGACAAACAACCAAAAAACCCAAAACGGAAAGTTGATTAAGCCTCTGGTAGAGGCAAAGAGTGGTAAAACGCCAAAAACAAACAATTCTAAACGCACGATAAAACAAGATAAATCAAAACAAGAGTTGAAAGCGGCACTTGAGAGTTTGTTTGCAAAAACAGAATCTAATAAAGATACAAAAGAACAAACATCACCTAACGCAAACTCGGACGTTAAAGATGTACTACAGTCGAAAGCAAATGCGCAAACCCAAGAGAAAAAGCCAAACCTTCCCAAGACAGAAGATAATAAAAGGTCTGACAATGATAAATTTCAAGATAATGCAAAAAAGCAAAAAACTCCCGAGCAGCCTGTAAGTTCAAAAACAGATGAACTCTCGGAAGAGCTTTTGCGACAGATTCTGCGTGATGATATATGATGCAACGAACATTGAAAGCAATATTGTTTTTATTGTTTTTAAATGCCGATGTTGTATCTGCTTCTGTTGTCATAAAAGAGATAATGTGCAATCCCGTGGGGTCTGATACGGAAGGAGAGTGGGTTTCGATAGAGAACACGGGAGATACCTCTATTTCAATAAAAGGTTGGAAATTTTTTGACGGCTCCAATCATAATTTGGTTGAGCCACCTGAGAAGGGTGGGAGAGGCTCGCTGACACTTAATCCTCAGGAGAGCGCTTATCTTGCCAATAAGGCTGATGTTGTAGCCTCGTTGTATGATGGTACGGTGATAGATACGGTTATGTCTCTTAACAATAAAGAGCAAACTGTTAAATTAATTGATGCTGAGGGGAATGTTGTCTCTGTTGCGGAATATAAAAACAATGATGGCTTTGATGAGGGGGAGTTGTGCTTTCCCGCCGGTGGCACTTCATCTTCTTCAGTTGACTCCACTTTAAATTCAACAGACAACCAAAACACTTTAAACGTTTCAGAAGATGAATATTTAAAACCGAAAAATGTCACATTCAAGACCGTTACGTTAAAACCTGTTCCGGCTTTATTTTTAAAAGCTAAATTTGATGAGATTGTAACTCTCTATACCCCGGTTTTGTTTTTTGCGGAAGTTTATGATTCTCAAGGAGAGAGAATTTCTTCCACCGTATTTTGGAATTTTGGTGATGGTACAAAAGAGGAGGGGTTTAAGGTAAAGCACAGTTTTCTGTATCCGGGAGAATATATGGTTGTCGCTCATACTACCCAAAATAATCTTTTTGCAAAAGAGGTTAGAAAAATTAAAGTCATCTCACCGAAGCTTTATTTTAAGGCGCGCAAAAACTCACTTATCTTGCACAACAAAAGCTCTCACGATATAGATATTTCCAAGTGGAAAATAAAACACTCAAACGGCAGTTTTGTATTTCCCGAGTTTAGTTTAATAGCCAAAGGAGCAAGTTCAACTTTTACCGTTTTAGGGTTTAATCCGGAGCATGAATGGTATCTTGAAACTCCTCAAAACAAGAAATATACAATTTTGGAATTTACGACGGAGCAAGCAACTTCAACTTCAAATATTGCTGAAAAAAGCCCAGCTTCTTCAACTTCCACCGTATCTGAAAAGCCGGATATCAAAACACAAAAACAAGCTGTTCAATACGCAAGCATCTCAAAAAAACTATCTGTACAGGTAAACCAAAAAAACGAATCTAAAATTAAAAAAAGACAGATAAAACACAATAAGCCGGATCCAAAACAAAATGCAAATTTGGCAACTACTGTAAAAGCGACTCCTCAAAGAGACAATAAATTTTATTTGTATTTTGCATTTTTGTATATTTTGCCGGCTTTGGCGGTTTTGTTTACCCCGGAGAAGGGCTTGGCAGATAAATTTAAACTGGAAGATTAAAAGTTTTTTGATTTATTCTCTATTTCATTTGTCATTTCTCATTTATCATTTATTATATGTTTGTTGCCGGGGTGGTGGCCCGGCACATTGCCAGCAATGTGCTGGATAAAAATTGGTAACGACACGTTGTAATATGTTCATTAATTAATTATGCCGGGGTGGTGGAATTGGTAGACACGGGAGACTTAAACTCTCCTGGCCTTAGGCTGTGCGGGTTCGAGTCCCGCCCCCGGCACAGTAGATAAGCTATCGTTGTGCACTGAAGTGCACAACGGTGTTTGCGTTTTTTAAATGTTTTTCAATGTTTGTTCTTTATTGTATTTTCGTCACTCTTTTTATTTTGTTAGTAGCTTATCTACTGACCGGGCAGGCCCGGCACAATAAATTAGAAATGAAAAATAAGAAATAAGAAATTAAATACTAAATAACAAATCAACCCCCGTTGCCATAGGTAACGGGGGTTAAAGCTGTTTATTTATTATTTTACCAGCTCCAGAATTTTAGCCAGCTCATGAGTTTTGCAAAGAAGCCCATTTGTTCGGCTGATTTTTGAGCTTGATAGTTATTGTGAGCTCTGCCACCTTGATACTCATTAGCTCCTTGCATTTGTCCTTGGTGTTCTAGCCTGTTTTTGTTCTCTCCTGCAAGAACTTCTTCTAATCTTTCTTGGCTTATAAATTGAGCTTTGTAATCTGCGCCGTTTGCTTTAAGCTCTTTGTAGAAAGATCTCATGTGGTTTTCCGACGCATTTCTTAGCTTAGAGTATACTTTTTTAATGTCACCATTGTTTGTTGCAGCTATTGCCTGCTCAAGGTCGCGTATATCCAAGTCTTCAATATATGCTCCAACTTTTAGCGCTTCCACAAGAGAGGCGCTACCTTTTTGAACAAGCTCGTTGTACATTTCCTTGAGCTGCTCATTGGTAAATACTCCAACCGCATCATCTTTTATTGGGTCCTCCAGGCCATATTTGTCAAGCAGCGCTTTTGTTGCTTCTATGTGCCTTTGTTCTGAATCTGCAATTTTGCTAAATACATTTGCACCCCATTTTTGATAGAGTGTAAGGTATACATCTCTTGCCAGTTTTTCTTCTTCGTGCATAAAGATGAGGGTTTCTTTGTCTTCTTCTGTCATAGGAAGAAGAGGAGAGTTTTTAAGAACTTCAAGCTCTTGTGCGCGTCGAGCTTCTCTTTCTTTTTGTCTTTGATCTCTCATTCCTTGTCTTTGTTCGTGCCCGTGTCCTGCTTGCATACCTCTTCCGTATTCCTGACCTCTTTGCTCACCTTGCATCATGCGCCCATATCCATAGCCTTCTTGGTCTCCTCTTTGCATTTGTTTTTCTGCTCTGCAAGTTGCGTCACCTTGGCAACCTTGACCATAACCTCCATGTCCGTAAGCTAAAGTGTCTGGACTAAAAGCAAGTGCTGAGCCTGTTGCTGTAAAAACAATTGCTGCAGAAGCAAGTGTTATAGCTATTTTTTTGTTTTCCTTTTTCATAAGTTTTATTTTAATTATAACCGCTTTTAATCTTATAATCTTGCCAGCTTTTTGCTAGCTACTTATTACTACGCAAAGTTTTAGGAAATATTTCATTTTTTATTCTCTCCCACCTACATTTCGCATTCGTACATCTTCTAAACTTTCTATGTTTTATAAACTCATCCGGATCTATTCCTAAGGATTTTAAGATCTCTATTTTCTCTTGCATTTTTTGCTCTTTGTACTGACGATATATCGGAATATGCTTTTGCAGTGCATCGTCAGCAATTCTTCCAAAGCCGTTTAAAAACATAATTGTCCCCAAAAATACAGATACTAAAATGGATAAGATAACAACCAAATAATTGTGTTTTTTGTAAGCCTTTTTTGTGTGTTTGAAGTTCAACCAAGCAGAAAGCACAAACAAGATAAGAACAAAAAGCCACAAAAATGGCAAAAACTCCATTGGATACTTTACTCCATATTTTTCAAAAATCTCATACCATGGCCCTGACTCAATTAAAAAGTATCTTATAAATACCGCAAAAGAAGCCGAGCCTACAAATATGGACACAAAAAACATTGTCCAGAAAAAGTAATTTTTGCCAATAAAGTAAAATGCCGGTTTTCTTTTTACTTCGCCTTTTTTTATTTTTTCCAAAACTTTATTTTTTAAATCACTCATAAGCTTTTATTAAATATTCTATTTGTTTTTTTATTTTTTCTTTAGCTCTTCTTATTCTTGTGCCTACGCTTGATACAGATATTTGTAGAATATCAGAAATTTCTTCATAGCTTTTGTTTTCGATAAAGTAAAGCACTAGTGGCTCTTTGTATTTTACAGGTAAAGATTCAAGTACTTGGTTTATAATTTTTGCATTTTCTTTTTCTTCCAGCTGCTTTAGTATATTGTTTTCATCCTTTAAAGATTGCTCTAGCAATATAAGGTTTTCTTCAAGGGAGATATTTTGATTTGTGTTTTTATTTTTCC
>JALWJR010000075.1 GCA_026996985.1 Candidatus Kaiserbacteria bacterium | reverse complement strand
AAGTTGGAGTCACGGCGAAGTTATAAAGCCGGAGACAATCAACTACAGAACACAAAGACCGGAGAAAAACGGTTTGTTTGATGAGAAGATATTCGGCCCCGAGAGAGATTTTGAGTGTTACTGTGGCAAATATCGCGGAATAAGGTTTAAAGGAATTGTTTGTGAAAAATGTGGAGTTGAGGTAACCCGCAGTGTTGTAAGACGTGAGAGAATGGGACACATTACACTTGCGTCTCCGGTTGCTCACATTTGGTTTTTGCGCGGTATTCCCTCAAGAATAGCTCTGCTTTTGGGGATGTCTGCGGCAGCGGTTGAAAAGGTTGTCTATTTTGCCGGTTACATTGTAACCTCGGTTGATGACAATGCGCGAGCCGAGCTTTTAAAAGATTTGGAAAGCGAGTTTAAAGCCAAAGTCTCCGAAGCAAAAGATGAAAAAACCAAAGAAAAACTTAAAGAATTGGCGCAAGAAGCTAAAAAAGAAATAGAGAGTATAAAAGTTTATGCAGTTTTGGACGAGAATCAATATCACAAATTCTCTTTGAAATACGGTTCAATGTTTGAGGCCAAGGTGGGAGCGGAGGCTTTGTATGAAATTTTCCAAAACATAGATTTGCACAAGCTAAGCGAGGCTTTGCACAAAGCGTATCAAAAAGCTTCCACCGCCGAGAAAGACAAGTTGCAAAAACGCATCGCTTTGGTTGATCAAATGATAGAAGCGGGAATTAAACCGGAGTGGATGTTTTTGACTCAGCTTCCGGTTATACCGCCGGCTTTGCGTCCGATGGTTGCGCTTGAAGGAGGAAGACATGCTTCATCCGATATTAACGACCTTTACAGACGCGTCATAAACAGAAACAATCGTCTTAAGAAACTGCAAGCAATTCACGCCCCGGATGTTATTTTGAGAAATGAGAAAAGAATATTGCAAGAGGCCGTTGATGCTCTGCTTGATAACTCTATCCGCAGAGGAAATACGGCATTCTCAATAGGTGGACAGCGCAAAAGACCGTTGAAGTCTTTGGCGGATTATCTGAAAGGTAAACAAGGATACTTCCGTCAAAACTTGCTTGGTAAGCGTGTTGATTACTCGGCCCGTAGTGTGATTGTTATCGGTCCGGATTTGCAACTTGACCAGTGTGGTTTGCCGAAGCATATGGCGCTTGAGCTTTTCAGACCGTTTGTTATAGCCGGACTTTTGCAAAGAGAATTAGCGTTTAACATAAGAGGAGCAAACAGATTGATAGAAGAAGGAATCCCTGAAGTGTGGGCAATTTTGGAAGAAGTTATAAAAGACAAATATGTTCTTCTAAACCGTGCGCCGACTTTGCATAGGCAAAGTATTCAAGCGTTCAGACCTGTTTTGATTGAGGGTAACGCCATTCAAATTCACCCGCTTGTTTGTGAAGCATATAATGCCGACTTTGACGGAGACATGATGGCCGTTCACGTACCGATTTCCGATGAAGCTCAACTTGAAGCGAGAGAAATAATGACAAGTCGTAAGAACATCTTAAAGCCGGGAAGCGGAGAAGTCACAACCAACGCTCGTCAAGACATGATTTTGGGAATCTATTGGATGACCAAAGAGATAGAAGGAGCAAAAGGAGAAGGGCGTGTATTTGAATCAACAAATGCAGCCATAGGCGCATATGACTACGGTGTTGTGGACTTTAGGGCAAAAATTAAAGTATTGCCCGGAGAGCATGAGAAATACGCGCGTTTTGAAGGACAGCTTTTTGAAACAACGGTGGGTAGGCTTTTGTTCAACTCCGTTTTGCCAAATGATTTTCCTTTCATAAACGAAGTTGTTGACAGGAAAAAGATGGCAAAAATAGTTGACGAGTTGATAGAGAAATACGGACTGGATGCTTTGCCTGATATTTTGGACAGAATAAAAGCTTTTGGGTTTAAGTATTCAACCGTAGCCGGTATAACCTGGGCGATTACCGACCTTAAAATACCTGAGAAGAAAAAAGAAATAATAGAGAGAACCCAGAAAGCCGTCTCAGAGCTTAATGAACAGTACAACGAAGGTTTGATCTCGCTTGAGGAAAAACGCAGAATGGTAATTGAGCTGTGGCAAGAAGCCAAGGTTGAGATAGAATCTCTCGTTGCCGATGCCGTTGATCCTAACGGTTCGGTAAGTGATATGATAGTCTCCGGAGCAAGGGGTTCTGTTGGTCAGTTGACTCAAATGATTGGTATGAAAGGTTTGATTCAAAACCCCAAAGGAGACATTATTGAGACACCGGTTATCACTTCTTACAAAGAAGGTATGACGCCAACCGAGTACTTCATTACAACTCACGGTTCCAGAAAAGGTTTGGCCGACACCGCTCTTAAGACGGCTCAAGCCGGATATCTGACCAGAAGGCTTTTCAACGTTGCCCAAGAAGTCGTTATCACGGAGAGTGATTGTGGTACAACTTCATTTACAACTTTGAAGAGAACAAATGAACTGGGTATGGAAGTTAATCTGGGCAAAAATGCAAAGGGAAGAATTGCCGCAAAAGATGTTGTCTCTCCAGATGGTGAGGTGATAGTTAAAAAGGGTAACATGATAACCTCAAAAGAGGCGCAAGAGATAGAAGCTAAAAAGGTTGAAGAGGTTGCGGTTTACTCTCCTATGACATGTAAGAGCCCTTACGGTTTGTGTCAGAAGTGTTACGGAATGGACCTTACCACAAACGAGCTTATAGACGTGGGTGAAGCTGTTGGTACGGTTGCCGCGCAAGCCATAGGTGAGCCGGGAACACAGCTTACAATGAATACTAAACACGCCGGTGGTGCGGCAAAGGTCGGAGGAGACGTGACCCAAGGTTTGCCTCGTGTTGAGGAGATATTTGACAACAGAACTCCTAAAACCCCCGCAACCATTGCCAGAATAGACGGAGTTGTGGGAGAGATACAAGAGACAGAAGAGGGAACTCTTTTGACTATCATACCTGAAGGATCTTCTAAAAACGCCAAAAAGCGTGAACTGGAGTACAAAATATCACCCGTAAGGCGCGTTATTGTGAAGAAAGGTCAAGCGGTGGTTAAAGGTCAGTTTTTGACAGACGGGTCTGCCGATTTGCAAGAGCTGTTTGTCTACGCCGGTAAAGAAGCAACTCAAGAATACATAATAAGTGAAGTTACAAAGATTTATGAACTGCAAGGTGTTTCCATCGCCAGAAAACACCTTGAGGTTGTTGTTCGTCAAATGTTCTCAAGAAGGAAAATTGTCTCAAGGGGAGATACGAGATTTACCGTTGGACAGGTGGTTGAAGCGCAAGTACTTGAGAAAGAAAATGAAAGGGTAAAACTTGAAGGGGGAGAGCCCGCAAAGGCAAAAGAGCTTGTAACCGGTATTACCGAAACCGCACTCACTCGTGACAGCTGGCTTTCTGCCGCTTCATTCCAAAGCACGACCAGAAAACTCACAGAGTCTGCCATTCGCGGAGCCGTTGATCATTTGCGCGGATTGAGTGAGAATGTCATTGTGGGACGCATAATTCCCGCTGGAACAGGATTTAAAGGAAGCAAGAAAGAAAAGCTTATAGAAAATCTGCACAAGCAGATAAACGAAACTGACAAAGAGTAAACAAAAGCCCCGCAAGGGGCTTTTGTTTTTAACACTAAAATGACCACCTGTAAGGGTGGTCATTTAAGAGGAAGAAGAAGCTGTGTGGGAGTGTGAGCGAGCTTGGCTTCTTGGGATTGTTTGCGTTTTTTGGCGCGGGCGCCACGTCTCCCAAGCTCTGCGCACACCTCTTTGACGAGCCGTTTGACATCCGGTTCGTAAGTGATACCTTCCGCACGAATCGCTTTGCGCGCGGCGGACGGATAGGAGGTTGCTTGGCCGGTGCGCATGTATGATGCGGCGCGGTCGGCCAGTTTCTTGATGGACAAAAGAGAGGTCATTACGGAGTCCTCCTCTTGCTTTTTTAGATCTCACCTACATACATAACTAGCATGTTTTTTGTAAGGAGTAAAGTGCCATTGTTTGATGTGGTTGTTGTGCCGGGTGGCGCTTTTGCCGGCGCTTGTTTTTGAGTTAAAACGTGCGCTTGCTCTGTAACGACTTATTCCTCCCATGGTCAGCGAAGTGTTAATTTACAACATGTTTGTTTTAAGTGTTATTTTGATTTACAATTTAAAAATGGATTCGGTATCTGAAATAAAGAGCAAAATTTCAATTGAAGATTTGGTTTCCAAGTATGTAAATCTAAAACCGGCAGGCAAAAATTTGAAAGCCTTGTGCCCATTTCATTCTGAGAAAACTCCCAGCTTTATGGTCTCTCCGGAGAGACAGATTTTTCATTGTTTTGGTTGTGGAAAAAGTGGAGATATTTTCACTTTCCTTCAAGAGATGGAAGGGCTTTCTTTCAAGGAAGTTCTTTTGCAGTTGGCGCAAGAGGCGGGGGTAGAGGTTAAAAACCAATCTTTTAAAAGGGCTGATAAAAATGAAAAAATTTACGAAATTCTTTCAGAGTCTAAAAAGTTCTACCAAAGGGAGCTGACAAAAAATAAGCAAGCTGTTGAGTATTTAAAACAACGAGGAGTATCATCAGAGATGGTTGCCAAATTTGAAATCGGATTTGCTCCGAACAGCTGGGATGCGCTTTTGAAACACTTGCTTTCTTTAGGTTTTAAAGAGGGTGAGATTATAAAAAGCGGGATGGTTGTCAGATCCGAGAAAATCTATGACAGATTCAGGGGGCGTATTATGTTCCCTATCTACAACGTATCGGGGCAAACAATAGCTTTCAGCGGAAGGGTGTTACCTGAGTATGATGATGGCAAGACCGGCAAATATATAAACTCTCCCGAGACCGATGTTTTTGTGAAATCGGATACTCTTTTCGGTTTTTCTCTGGCCAAGATGAATATCAGAAAATTTAATTTTGCTTTGGTGGTGGAAGGGCAGTTGGATGTGGTTTTGGCTTTTCAAGCCGGATTTACTAACACGATAGCATTCTCCGGAACCGCCGTTACTCCATCTCATCTAAAGACAATAAAAAGAGTAACCGACAATATTCTTTTTGCGTTGGATAGAGACAGTGCCGGAGTCTCAGCCCTTAAAAAAGCATCAAAAGAAGCGCTGAAAGCGGGATTTACCGTTAAAGTCGCTCCTTTGCCGGAAGGATATGACCCGGCCGATATTATTGTACAGAAAGGGGCAAGCGAATTTAAAAAGATAGTTAAAAATGCTTTGCCGATAATAGAGTTTTTGTTGAGTGATATACTCTCAAGCCGTAAGGGTTATGATGCTTTAAAGTCGGTCTCAAAAGAGATACCCGAGTTTTTGCAATATCTTGATAAAGTTGAACAGGATTATTTTATAAATATGATAGCCGATAAGTTGTCTGTATCTCCGGAGTCTGTCAGAGAAACTTTCAGTTTAAAAAAGGTGAAAGAAGAGTCTGTGATTTTGCAAAATAAAAAACCTCCCGCTTTTGATGAGTTTGACCTGCTAAAGAAGGCGTTGATGTTGGCAGATTGGAGCCAAGATAAAGAGGCTTTAAGTTTTCTGCAAAAGATTGTGGGAGCAGATGATGTTGAGATAAAAGAGACGGACTGGCTTTTGCTGGAGGAGCGCTATAGCGACAAAAGGCAAGCCCAAGACGATTTGGACGAGTACATAAGAATATTGAAAATCTCGCAAATTAAAGAAAGTCTTTTGCAAAAGGCTCAACAGTTGCGAGTTTCGCCTGAGAATGAAGAGACCCTACTGGAAGAGATTGCTCAATTGCAAAAAGAGTTAAAAGAGCTGGAGACAGACTCTACTTAAAATCTTCTCTTTTGTTTTTATAAAGCGCTCTTATAATCATAAGCGCGCCCACTATTGCAATATGCCAGAGCCAATGCTGAAGCGCAAAAGACAAGGCCAAAAGCCCGACAGCGGCCGCTTGTTTCAGTTTTGGGTTTTGCAATAAATTCTCTTTTAGTGATTTGTCATTTTTTTCATTTGTACCGCTGTTTTTGTTTTCCGTTTTTGAATTGGGAGAAATGTTTTCCTGTTTTAATTTTTCCGCTTTTTGTTTGAGGGACAAAGCGGCGGTTTGCATTTTGGGATCTATTTTTTGATAAGTTTTAACGGTAAATTCTTTGCCGGATTGTGTAATGTATTTTGCCAGCTCCAGGGCTTCTTTGGTGTTTTTGGGAATAAATTTTGGGATTGAAGATGATGAGGTTGTGATTTTTGGGTTTAAAGTGTTTGGCACTTTGGGGTCTGTGCCGTTTAGAATTTCGGTTTTATCGGGAATCCCGTCATTGTCATCATCAGGGTCTTTTTCATCGGGAATTTTGTCTCTGTCCGTGTCTGCCAACACTTTTAAAACCGTAGCGGGAAGTTTAGTACCTTTAAACTCTGCCGGGTTGTAAGGGATAATGCCGGCCGAGATTTTTATACTGCCGGGTTTCTCGGGTGTGTAAATTGTGGATACGGTCTGTACGGTCCCTGCCGGGATGGTAAATTTTACCGTTGAAATTTTAAGTCCGTCAGCTAGAAAATAAACATCGCCATTTTGTTTGTTTGCGGTTTGGTTTTGCACTACTGCGTATACTCTGACACTTTCACCTTCAAGGATTTCATCTTTTGAAAACCAAATGCCATCTACAAAACCTGCCCCGGTGGCAAACACTAAAGCCGGAGTTAACAATACGGACAAAACTTTAATCATTATAAAAATTATAATGAAAAACAAGAAAAATGCTAATTTTGCAAACTTGTGTTTCAGGGCAAATTATAATATTGTTTTATAAATGAAAAAGATTTTGCGCGAAAAACCGATTTTGTACGCAATCTCGGCTATTTTTTTTGGAGCGGGATTTGCTTTGCTTGTTTTTGCTTTGTTGGTGGATCAGAATATACAGTCAAGACAGGAGGCTCAAAATACTGTTTTAAGTGATACTGAAAAAGTCAAAACCTCCGATAAAAAAGAGTTGGAAAAACTTACCTTTTTTAACCAACAAGTTAAATTATCAAAAATGGTTCTGTTGGGTTCGGCAACAACAAGTTTTTGGGGAAGTTCTGCAGACAGAATTCACAACATAGCCCTCGGCGCGAAGAGGGTAAGTGATGTGGTTGTGCAGCCGGGTGAAGTGTATTCGTTTTTAAAGCATTTGGGGGAGGTTTCTGTTGAAAGCGGATATAAAAAAGAGTATGTAATATCTGCGGGCTCAACAAAAAAAGAAGCCGGAGGTGGAGTGTGCCAGGTTTCAACAACTTTGTTCAGAGCGGTTTTGGATGCCGGCTTGCCTGTTCTGGAGAGGCGGGGACATGGGTATGTTGTCTCATATTATGGTCCCGGGCTTGATGCTACGGTTTACGGTCCGTGGGTTGATTTTAAATTTTTAAACGATACCGGAAACCCCATTGTAGTAAAAAGCAGAACCACAAATTCAACCGTATCTTTTGAAATTTGGGGAGTACCGGACGGAAGGGAGGCCACCACCACCCCGATTAAAATAACGGATATTAAAGAACCGCCAAAACCGGTATATATTCCCGACTATAGCTTGAGCGTGGGAAAATTGTGGTGTACCGAAAAGCCGGCAAGAGGTATGAAAACGGAAGTAATATATACAATCAAAAGACCGGACGGCTCCCAAGACTCGCAAATCTTTAAAACAAAATACAAGGCATGGGGCAAAAGATGTTACGTGGGTGTTAAAACAAACTAAACAGATAAATCGGTGTCACGTATGAGTGTATTATGTAGCCTATAAGGAGAGCCAGTGTAAAGTAGTATATGGCCCATCCTTTTGAGGCGGGGAAGTAGTAAGCAAGCTTTGGTAAATATTTCAGATAACGCGATTTTAAATTTGTAAAAGTTATAAGAAGCACACTGCTTGAGTCTAAAAGTAGAGCGTAAAAAAGTATTTCCCACAAAAAGTTTTCCATGTTAGTATTGTAATATGAAAAAAGAGATGATTCAGCAGGGCCCTGTTGAAAACCCAAGTAAAGTTGTCTCGGAGATAGCTTATCTTATCCAGCATATTTACAACACGGGAAGAGTGGATACTGAAACAGACCTCTTAAAGACCGCGCAAAGTGTCATAAACGGTAAAGCCAATGTCTCTTTTTCTGAACTTAAAGAGATAAGAGACGGTTTGCAAAATATTATAGACACAAGTATGGATAGATAAAACCCCGCCAGCAGGCGGGGTTTGTTTCAATGTTTATGGTTGTGATGAGCGCAAAAAGATCCCATTACCTCACCACGGACAAGTTTGTAAGAGAGCGCAACCGACCACTTTAAAAGCAAAATTCCGATAAGAACTGACAGTAAAGTGTCAAGCACGGGAGTACCAAACAGCAAAATGGAAACTCCGCCAACGACAACCCCGACACTTTGAAGCAGGTCGGATTTAATGTGCGCTTCAAGGGCTTTAATCGTTATGTTGTCAATTTTGGAAGCTTTTATAAAGACGTATTGCATGTAATTTCCAACTCCGCCCATGACAGCGGTTATAATCAAAATGGGAGAGTTTATCTCCTGAGGGTGTATGAAGCGATTATAAGCTTCGTACAAAACGGCCACACCGATTGCGCCAAGAAGAATAACATTTATCCATCCTCCTATTGTGCGATATTTTCTCTCTTTTTTGTGTTGGTGCTTTATTGTGAGAACAACCACTACGGAGATAAGGACTGCCAGCATATCAGCTGCAACGTGGCCCGAGTCTGCAAACAGAGCCAAACTGTTTGAGAGATACACTCCCAACAGTTGGATGGCGATGATGATAAAGCTCATTATCAAAACACCCAAATAAGCGTTGAGCTCTTTTTTATGGTGCATGAGAGAACTCCTTGTTTGTGTTGCAAAGAAACTTATCCTTTAGTCAATTTAGACTTAAAGTTAATTAAAATCAAGTACCGGCTATTAAAATAATAAATGATAAATAAGAAATAAGAAATGAAATAAGAAATTATAAATAAAGTTTACTTGCAACTTGATTGCATGTAGGGTTTGAAGTGATTTGTTTTTGCTCCGCGGGCAGGGATCGAATCCCGGCAATCCTATCGGGTGCGGGACATGCCTGAGCCCTACCGGAATTATTTAAGATAGACTGGGTTAAGATCTATTTGTAATTTATCTTGCTCCGCGGGCAGGGATCGAACCTGCGACCTACCGGTTACACCAATTCCCAATGTTTCCACTGGGGGTGGACTATATCATCACCATGCTCATCTGTATGCAAATGAGTTTAGGTGCGAGGCGCTTCCCATCCAACACCACTTTTAAATTCTTGAGCAAGTTCAAGAATTTAAAAGTGGTGTTGGACAGTACTCCCTTTCGGGATAGTCTCTGAACCTTCCTCCCACCATTTTACACCGTAATAATACATTAAAATCTTAGAGCTATATTGAGCATAAATTATTGTATGCTGGCCCAAGATTATGGTGTAAATGATGGGGGCTTGGCTGCTGATTGCCCTCGCCTTTACGTTAGGGTTTCCAGCAGTTCACCTCGTTTTTCAACCCGGGTTTCCCTCGGGAAGCTGCGTTATGCCGTCGTGCACCTCTGCATGACAATTAGCGCATAGTAATATGCACTTATCAAGCTCGGCTTTTATTTTATCCCAAGATCGCGTTAACCCTTTACTGGAAAGATCAAAGTCTTTTTTCTCAGGGTCGCGATGGTGGAAACTTAAAGCACGCGTGCTTCGAGAATATCCACATATGGCGCATTTGCCGCCACCATACTGTATCGCCTTATTTCTTAACTCCTTTCGGCGTTTAGAAACTGCAGCTATCAGATATTCTCTACGATCGGCATAGGTCCTTTTCTCTTTTCGTTTTGTGGTAGACATACAAAAATAGTATACCACACGATTGAGAAGGTGACACAGCCGGTTGCTCTACCGCTGAGCTATCGCGGAATATTTTTGTAAAAGAACAGGTGCCTGTGTGGCGGAGTCGGGATTTGCGGAGCAAATCCCGACTCCGCCACACAACTGCAGCATATTTTACCCAATAATTTTAAAAATGCAAATTTTTGGAATACTTTATTTTATGATATATTTTAGTCAATGAAAAAATTGCCGTTTACAAAAGAGCAAATTGAAAGCTTGCTTGAAAGACATAAAAGCCCGCTTTATATTTACGATGAGCTGGGGATACGAAACTTTGCAAAGGGCTTAAAAAATGCGTTTAACTGGGTTGGAAAAGGGGGCTATAAAAATTATTTCGCAGTCAAAGCCTGCCCGAATCCACATATTTTAAAAATCTTAAAAGAAGAGGGGATGGGTGCGGATTGCAGTTCAATGGCGGAACTTATTTTAGCGGAAAGAATTGGATTGCGCGGTGAAGAAATAATGTTTACATCCAACGACACTCCTTTGGAAGAGTTTCAAAAAGCACGCGACTTGGGCGCCATTATCAATTTTGACGACATCAGCCATCTTGACTTTTATCTTGAAAATATAGGGCAACTACCGGAGCTTATTTGTTTCCGCTACAACCCGGGTGATCTAAAAGATGGTAACG
>JALWJR010000074.1 GCA_026996985.1 Candidatus Kaiserbacteria bacterium | reverse complement strand
TCGGAGCGGGACCTACAAACAAAACTACCCCGTCTTTTGACAGGAGATCATCCATCATTTGACTCTTTTCAGATAAAGAGCCTTTCGGCTTTTTGCTCATAGCTAAGTATTGAACAATAAAACGGGTAAAATGTAAAGACATTTTTTAAGAAAGTTAAGCATATAAAATTTTTTCTTGACTTTAAAACTCCTTGCTGTAGTATACTGGCATGGATTTTGTAATGGGAATACTACCCTACATACAAATTGCGCTCTCCGTTTTGCTTGTTATTTCAATTTTATTGCAAAAAACGGGAGCCGGTTTGGGAGGAGCTTTCGGAAGCGACAATTTTTCAACATTTCACACTCGTCGCGGAGCTGAGAAAGCGCTGTTTAAAATTTCATTAACTTTGGCCGTATTGTTTGTAATATCATCTTTAATCTTGGCATTACAATAGAAGGCTCGCACAAATTAAAGAAATAAAATGCATAAAATAAAAGATTTACTGCATCGCAGTTTTTCGTTTGAACCGAAAACATTGCGAAACATTTCAAAGCAACTGAAAATTTCCGAGAAAATTCTTATTTCTTTGGCTCTTGTTTTTATTGTCGGAGCTCTGTTTTCAATGTATTTGAAATACTACAATACCGTTGCCGTTGAGGTGCCGACAAGAGGTGGAGAATTTACCGAAGGCATAGTCGGAACACCAAGATTTATAAATCCGATTCTTTCCGTTTCCGACTCTGACAGAGATATGACCGGGTTGATTTTCGCGGGTCTGCTGAGATCAAATGCCGATGGTAACTTAACACCGGAGCTGGCGGAGAAGTATGAAATAAGCGAAGATGGCAAAGAATATATATTTTACTTGAAAAAAGACGCCCTCTTTCATGACGGCAAACCGGTAACGGCTGACGATGTTATCTTCACGGTCAATTTGGCAAAAAACCCGGCAATAAAAAGCCACAAAAGAGCTGACTGGGAAGGTGTGGAAGTTGAAAAGATAAATGAAAAAACCGTTAAGTTCATTCTCAAAAAACCTTACACTCCGTTTCTGGAGAATACCACCATGGGAATTCTGCCAAAGCATCTGTGGGAAGATATAGAGATAGATTCAATACCCTTTGATAAACTCAATATTGAACCTGTTGGCGCCGGTCCGTTTAAAATTCGCAAAATAAAATACACGGATTCAAATGCGCCGGAGGAGTACATACTGCAACCGTTTGATAAATACTCAATCTCTCGTCCTCTTTTGGATAAAATTACAATCAAAATTTACTCGGATAAAAAAACTATGTTGGATGATTTCCAAAACGGAGTAATAGATGCCGTATCCGGCATTTCACCGTCCGAGCTAAAGCAAATCAAAAGAGAAAACGCAAAAATAATATCTGCAACTTATCCTCGTATTTTTGCAGTATTTTTTAATCCTCAAAACAATAAGGCTCTGGCAGATGAAAATCTGCGTAAAGCTCTTGATGCTTTGGTTGACAAAGAAAAGCTTGTTAAAGAGGTGTTTTTGGGTTATGCAAAACCGATTGTCTCTCCTGTTCCCACTCATATAGTAACTCATGAGTTTGAAAAACAAGATGCAACCGAATTTTTCAAAAAAGCCGGGTACACATTTAACAGTGAAAGCGGAAAATGGGAAAAAGACGAACAGCCTATTAACATAACACTTGTAACCGCGGACACAAAAGATTTGCAAAAAGTGGCCGAGTATGTGGCGCAAGCTTGGACGGATGCCGGAATTAATGTAAAGTTGGAATTTTATAAAGCAAACGAGTTAAACCAAAACGTAATAAGAACCAGAGATTACGAGGCTCTGCTTTTCGGAGAGGTTGTGGGACGAACGGCCGACCTGTTTGCTTTTTGGCACTCATCTCAAAGAGATGACCCGGGATTGAACATAGCTCTTTACACAAACGCAAAAGTTGATAAACTTCTTGAAAAGGCGCGAGCTCAAAACAAAAAGGAACGTGCAGAAACTTACAAACAAGTGCACGAAATTATAAAGAAAGAGGTTCCCGCCGTATTTTTGTACTCGCCCGATTTCATCTATATCATGGACAAAGATATAAAAATTCCCGCGCTGAAACTTGTTTCAACCGCAAGTGACAGATTTTCCGAAATTTATAAATGGTTCAAAAAAACAAATAAAGTGTGGCCACCTTTTGCGGTCTCCAACTAAAATTACAAGCTAAATTAAAACGATGCAAAAACGAACAAACAGAAACAATACTTTACCTATACCTAAAAATCTTATAAGAAGAAGACCGAGAGTTAAAATCACCCCAACTCAAGAGGATGAAATTCCGGAGTTGGCGCCTGATACTGTGCGCGCAATTTTTCTCGGTGGTGTGGAAGAAGTTGGTCGCAACATGACCGCTGTAGAATTTAATGATGATATTTTTGTTATTGACTCCGGTTTTATGTTTGAAGATGAAGAAAGACCGGGTGTGGACTTTTTTCTGCCAAACACCAAATATCTTGAAGACAGAAAAGAAAAGGTAAAAGCAATGATAATA
>JALWJR010000073.1:2034-2527 GCA_026996985.1 Candidatus Kaiserbacteria bacterium | reverse complement strand
CATGCTTACATATTTCCATATTTAAATCTAAAAAGCAAACCCGCCTACTGAAAGGCGGGTTTGCTTTTTAGCTCTCAGCTGTCAGAGAAGTAATCAGCTCAAAAGCTTGGTATTCTTCTCTGTCTTTGCAATCTGAGAGTTCTTGTTGCTCAATGGCTTGCGCTTCACTCACACTTATATTTTGCATAAAAAACCACTCTTAAACTTATAACGCCACACGCCAGCCAATCCTCCGTGTTATCTGTTTATTATTGTAACAGTTTCCAAAAACTTCCCTCAAGCAAAGTTATACACAGTTTGCCATTTACAGCATTTCTTTGGCTCTTGTACAAGGGTGTAAATTGTGACTTTTTATGTAAAAAGAGGTGGTTGTGTCATTTTAGTTTTTCTGGTGCCCTCGGCAGGAATCGAACCTGCAGCTACCCCTTAGGAGGGGGTTGTTTTATCCATTAAACTACGAGGGCAACTCACACATTTTGCACCTTTTTGAAAA
>JALWJR010000073.1:0-2024 GCA_026996985.1 Candidatus Kaiserbacteria bacterium | reverse complement strand
GCATAAAAGAAATACACACCACCATCTGGACAACTTAGCAAAAAGTTTTAACATAAAAATATGTACACAAGAGATGAAATAGAAGAAATTTACAAACTTACAAAAGAAAACAATAAGATTTTGCGCTCAATGCGCAGAAGCGCTCGTATTCATGCTTTATTCAAGCTGATATTTTGGGTGGCTATACTGGGTCTTCCCGTATGGGCATACTTTAACTATATCCAACCGGTTTTAGGTGATGTAATAAATACTCTGGAGACAGTGCAAAACGCCGGTGAAAAACTGCAACAAATAAACAACAACCCTGTTCCGATAGACCCAAATTTGCTAAACAAGATTTTACCATTGATAGAAAACAGATGAGATGATATACTTATCGCCGAGCTCGGGTAGCTCAGTTGGTTAGAGCACTGGTCTGAAGAACCAGGTGTCGGCGGTTCGAGTCCGCCCCCGAGCACAAATAATTTTTTATCAAAAACGCGCTCAAAACAGAGCGCGTTTTTTAGTGTTTGTATCAGTGCACGAATGCTATAGTCCGAGCAATTCACGAATTCTCGGCTCATCAAAACCTATAACCATCTCATCACCGATAAATATAACCGGAACCCCCATCTGTCCGCTCCTTTCAACCATCTCGCGAGCTTTTTCGTGATCCTCGGCTACATTGTAATCGGTATACTCTACACCGTTTTCATCGAAAAACGCCTTTGCCATCTGACAAAAATGACAGCTTGGTGTTGAATAAATTACAACTTCTTTATCCATACAATTACCGTTAATTTATAATGCGCCAGTATAACACATTTTCTCAAAAGTAAAGTGTTAATTGCTACCAGGCAAAAATCGACCACCAAGGATTTTTAACATTCGCAATTTCACCACTCTCTCCCAGCTCTCCTTCTTGTTCCACTTCTACATTAAACAAGAAAAACAATTTTCTCTTTTGAGTTTTCTTAACTTTTACTTTCCCGTCTTTCACTTCAACTTTCCATCCTTCTTTTTGAATTCTCTCTTGCGCTTTCGCTATTTTGCTCACCTCCCGTTCCGGCAATTTTTCAATCCCTTCACAGTTTGCGCAAGAAATTTCGTTTTCCAAAATAGCTTGCAAAACTTTTTTTGCAGTTTCGCTTTTGTTTCCTTTTTCAATCGCAAATTCTATCGCTTGGCGATTAACATTTCTTATAGCGTTTTTGGCCGTCTCTGTCCTTGCTTTGGAAAAAGTGGAATTCTCCATCCCGGGCAGACCGCGCCTTTCAACATCTTCAACTCCTTTTTCTTTTTTTACATTTGCGCCTTCTTTTTCAATAATTAATTTGTTTTGTGTTTTTGCGTTAGCAAAAGCGTCTAACGCTTTTTTTGCGTCAGCTTTGCGCGTGTTAGGAAAAGTTGAATTTCCCAACCCCGGCAAACCGCCATTGTTATCAGCCTTTTTAACATCATCACATGGTTCGTTAATCGGTGGCTCAAGGTACACATCTCCGTCAGCGTCTTCATCAAGAAGTCTTATGCACGGATTATCATGAGGTAAAATTTTATACGGAGGTGGGCCGCCCGCCCTTAAATTACTTGCCGGATTTTTAAACTCATCGCAAAGCTCCGGGAAATATTTACAAAACCTTTCTTTATCAACGTTTTTCGCAATAATCTCTCTTATCAGTCTCTCCTTGTCTGCCGTGTTGTAGGCATCCAAAACTTTTGATATGTCGGTTTTATAAAGCAATTTGTTAACCGCTTCTCTAATTTGCCCGGCTCCCACTGTTCTCCCCCCTTCTCTTATGGCTTTTGCGGGCCCGGCTTGATCACCACCTGCAGGCTTAACAGACTCCACTTCCTTTACGGTCAAGTTAACAAGTTGTTCTGCAAGTTGCTTCAAATCGGCCGCTGAACTCACTTGTAAGCTCACAAAGAAAGAAAACATTAATAAAAACAAAATATTTTTCCTCATAATTATTTTTTTAATTTATAAACATGAACACATTGAAAGTGTTTGAATTATAGTAACACACATTAGTTTACTATATAAG
>JALWJR010000072.1 GCA_026996985.1 Candidatus Kaiserbacteria bacterium | reverse complement strand
CTCTTATTTCAATTATTATTTATCACTTTTCATTTATTATTTATTTTCGCGAGCTTGTGGTTGGTTTTAAAGTTGTTACAATACGACTATTATAAATTAAAAGTTAAAAGAGAATTATGAATAAACGAGGTTCACTTGCCATTCCGGTTGCCATTGTCGTTGCCGGAGTATTAATAGCCGGAGCTGTTTTCTTGGCCCTTAACAAAAACACCGACAACACCGGTGCCCCAGAGCAAAGGGAGGCTCAAGCCAAGCCTGTTCCCGGAGTTCAAAAAGATGATCACATATTGGGAAATCCGGATGCCGATATAGTGGTCATTGAATATTCGGACACCGAATGTCCGTTTTGCAAAAGAATGCATGAGACTTTGCAAAAAACCATTGACAAGTACGGAAAAGACGGAAAAGTTGCATGGGTGTATCGCCACCTACCCTTACCGCAACTTCACTCAAACGCCCCAAAACAAGCTCAAGCTACCGAGTGTGTGGCTAAACTCGGTGGAGAAACCGCTTTTTGGAAGTTCTTGAACAAAATTTACGAAGAGACTCCGTCAAATAACGGTCTTGATATGAAGAAATTGCCCGAGTTTGCAAAGTATGCCGGCGTTGATGAAAAAGAGTTTAATGATTGCTTGGCTTCAGACTACGGCAAAGATGTTATAGAAAAGCACACAAAACAAGCCGTTGAGGCAACCGGAGGACGTGTTGGAACACCTTACAATGTTATACTGGTCAAAGGCAAAAAAGAGCAAATGACCATTCCGGGATATGTTCCGTTTGAACAGTTTGACCAAGTAATACAGCAGCTACTTGCGGGACAAAATTAAAATCAAAAAAATAAGCGATGCAATAACCCCTCCAAAACGAGGGGTTATTGTTTTTTTACAGATTAGTGTTTATATTATTAACAGGCAAACCTCAAAAGGAGGCTGAAAAATGAATGATGCCCCTGATATCGGCAAATACATCCACAAAGCTTTGGAGTATTTTGAAAAACATTTGCAAGACCCGAGCAAGTCTCCCGAAGAGCACCAAAGACTTGATCACCAAAGACAGTTGCAAAAACAGTGTTGGAATGCCTTTATTGCAGGGTTTAAAGATGGTTTTTTGGCGCCGGTAAAATTTATTGCAGGTTTGTTTAGATAAACTCGGCCCTCACAAAACTGTGAGGGCTTTTAACATGAGAAATACCGGGAAATTTACTATTTCATCAAATCACGTAAGGCACAATATTCACATCTGTTTTTTTGATAATCTGCGCAACGTGTATCCCAAAAATCCAGATTGTAAATGCTTTTTACCGCTAAAGTTATTTCTTCTTTAAGTTTTGCAACATCTGAGTCGTCTATATCAATTGTCACCTTCTCCATCTTGCCCGTTTTTTTGGGTTGAAGAAAATCAATAACTCCTTTTTTCATTTTAAATTTACCACCCAACTCAAGCAGAAGCTTGTAGAAAACCAACTGTCGAAAATAACCCCGTTTTTTCTCATCTTTTCCTTGGGTAATTGCGCGAACTCCGGCAGGTTGTCCGGTTTTGTAATCAACAACCACCACTTCGCTTTCGTTTATAAATTCCAGTTTATCCAACTTGCCGGTGAGCTTAATACTGCCAATCGGAGAATTGTCAGGCATTTTCAAATGAGTTTCTATTTCGTATTCGTTTAACGTTTTGTACTGTCCTAGAGTATGCTTATATTCTTTAAGCCAGCTGTTTAGATACTCTTGCGCTTTTTGGTAAATTTCGTTTTTAATTTCAGGCGAAAGAGGTCTTGAGTTTATGTAGTTGCGCAATTTCTCTTCAAGCATCTTTTGGTTGATTATAACACCCTTGTTTGCCTGCTCGTGCATAAAATACAGTACAAAATGCAAGGCATTTCCCAAAATCATATGTTTGGTTTGCATTTTGGGAATACGTATAAGGTTGCTGTAGAAAAAATTCCAAGGACACTGTAGGAAATTGTTTAATGCGGTAACCGAGAGACCTTGTTCCAAAAACAAATTTCTTAAATAATCCAAATCAACAATTGATTTGTCGGGAGAGCTTTTCGGTTTGAGCAAATCTGCAACCGTGGGCATGTACGCTTTTTCAGGTTCAATTTTTTTAATCAGTTTTTCATCAATCTCTTCTACAAACAAAGTCGGTAATCTCTCCGTTGAATTTTCAGAATAACGGGCAAAAGTTATGACAACTTCCAGTTTTGCCCTGGTGAGCGCAACAAAAAAGAGTCTTCGTTCATCATCGTTATCGGAAAGGGCGGATATGTTTTTTGTCGGCAAAATAAATGTTTCTTTTTTTGTTCTGTTTCCCCATTTGCCGTCATATGCGCGAACTATAAACACATACTCAAATTCAAGACCCTTGGATCTGTGCGCGGTCAAAATAACAACAGCATTTTTTTTGGTCTTAATTCCTTTTCCGATTGAGAGTTTATGTTTTTTGACAAGTGATAGGTGCTCAAGAAATTTATCAAGAGTGTAATTTTCGTGATGAGAACTCATAATTTGCGCATCTTGTATCAAAGCCCTCAATTTCTCCAACAAATTGGCGCTGTCTGCCTTGTTTAATACAAAAGTCAAAAAGCCAAATTCGTTTATCAAC
>JALWJR010000071.1 GCA_026996985.1 Candidatus Kaiserbacteria bacterium | reverse complement strand
AAACAGGGATATACTTTCAAACAAATAGCTCAAAAAGCGGGCGTATCCCCTCGCCTGTTTTCGTATGACAAAAGAAAACGAGGATATACGCGAGACATATTGCAAAAAATCGGCAAAGCGCTTGAATCTCAAGTTATTTTACAACATGCACAATCGGACATTTTTTGGGATGAAGTTGTATCAATAAAATACGATGGAAAAGAAATGACATATGATCTCTCGGTGCCTACTGATCACAACTTTGTTGCAAACAATATCATTGTTCACAATTCACACTCAATGAGCTACGGAAACCTTGCTTACAAAACCGCCTATATGAAAGCCAACTACCCGCTTGAGTTTATGTCCGCCTTGCTTACCGCTGACGCCGGAGATACCGAAAAAATAGCCGAAATAGTTGAAGAATGTCAGAAAATGAAAATACAAATTCTGCCTCCGGATATAAACGAGAGTGAAAAGGAATTCACCGTTGTGCAAGAGAAAAACGCCATTCGTTTCGGGTTAATGTCAATTAAAAATTTTGGTGAAGGTATAGCGGAAAGCATAGTAAAAGAAAGAGAAAAAAACGGACCGTACAAGTCACTTGCCGACTTTCTCTCTCGTGTTGAGGATAAAAACCTAAACAAAAGAGCTCTGGAGGCTTTGATTAAATCCGGAACGCTTGATATTTTCGCCGGCAGATCAAGCATGCTTGAAGCCTTGGATTTACTTTTAAATTATCATAAAGAAGCGCACACAACCGCAAAAATACAGGCTTCTTTGTTTGCCGGCTCGGCAGAAGACACTCTCAATCTGCCACAGACTTCCCCTACTCCGCTTTTGCAAAAGCTACTTTGGGAAAAAGAACTCTTGGGACTTTATATTTCCGGTCACCCGATGGATGCGTTCTCAGACAGACTAAAAGGCAAACCTACTCTGCAAGAAGTTCAAAAAACGACTCGCCCCGGTGTTACAACCGTAATAGCCGGAGTGATAGATGAAGTAAAAACAATCCTTACAAAGAAAAATGAAAAAATGGCATTTGTAAAGATAAGCGACAAAAAAAGCTCACTTGAAGTAATCGTTTTTCCCAAAACTTACAAATCAATACAGGAGCTACTGCTTGAGAACACTCCCATTTTATTTAAAGGTCAATTTTCAGAAAGAAGTGGAGAGAAAACCTTTACGGTTGAAGCCGCAAAAAAACTGGAATAATTAAGATTTCTCTAAAACCGATACATACTCTGCAGAGCTCCGCCCGGCCACAGCGCCCGTGCTCCAGCAAAGTTGCAGAGAGTAACCTCCCGAGGGTCTGTTTATATGCAAAAGGTCACCAACAACAAAAAGTCCGGGAATTATTTTTGACTGCATCGTTTTTGTGTCTATCTCTTTCAAGTCAACTCCCCCGTCTGCAACTATGGCATGTTCATAACCCATAAGCGAGTCTATTTTGATTCTGAAATCCGTCAATTGCGATAGAATACATTTCCTTTCTTCTTTTAAAATTTGGTGTGATTTTCTCTCAAAAGAGATATTACACCTTCTGAGGATGACTTCGGCCAAAGACTTCGGCAAAATCTCGGAGAGTGAGTTTTTAACTTGCTTGTTTGGAGAAGTGGTGAAAAGTTTAACCAATCTTTTGTCCAGAGCTTCAAAGCTCGTATCCGGAAACATGTTTATTGACGCTTCAACTTTACCTTTCTTTAAAAATTCCTTTACCGTATGCGATGAGTTTATAACCAAAGGACCTGAGATTCCGAAATGAGTGAAAAGGATTTTCCCGGTTTTTTTCAAAAATGTTTTTCCGTTTTGTTTAAATTTCAATTGCATAAAAGATAAACTCACTCCCGATAAAGATTTTAAAAATTTTTCATTTGACTTAAGCGGGGTTAAATCCGCGCTCGGACTGTAAACCGTGTGACCCAAGTCAGACAAAAACTCAAAACCGTCTTTTGAGCCCAATTTACCGCCCGAGAGACCACCGGTTGCAAGAATTACACTTTTTGTAAAATATGCTTCATCTGTTGTTTTTACACTAAAACCGTCTTTGTCTTTTACTATCTTTCTAACCGGAGAGCTTACAACTATCTCTGCTCCGGAGCTTTTTGCAAAATTCAACAGCACTTCTCTGACATCTGTGGCTTTCTCCGATTTGGGAAACATTCTTCCGCGCGCCTGCACAACAGTTGGCAATCCGAGTTTTTCAAAAAAAGAGACGGTATCTGCAACAGAGAATCTGGCGAAAACAGAGTGCAAAAAAGGAGCCGCATCACCGTATTTTGCCAGAAATTCACGCTTGCTTTTAAGTCCAAGCTCATTTGTGATATTGCATCTGCCTCCACCGGTTATCGCAAGCTTTTCTCCGGGCTTTTTTCGTTTCTCTAACACCAAAACAGAGACTCCCGCTTGCGCGGCAAATCCGGCAGAGATAAGTCCCGCCGGACCCGCTCCCACAACCAAAACATCAACCATGTCTTTTTTGTTCATGTGTGTACATTAACACGCTTTATACTTTTTACTAGCAAAATCATGCTCTGTGGCTTGTTTTTAAAAAAATAAGAGTTACTATAAAAACAAGCGAGGATTGCGACGGCTACCAACCGTCGGTCCGAGTAGTCGGACAAAAGCGGGGCAACCCCTTTTCTAACTCGCATTAAATG
>JALWJR010000070.1 GCA_026996985.1 Candidatus Kaiserbacteria bacterium | reverse complement strand
AGCTTATGAAGGAAATATTTAAAAAGATAATAGCAAAAATTTTGGAGCTTGAAGCCAGAATTTTTCTGCGACGCCATCCGGATACTAAGATTATTTTAGTGGGTGGGAATATAGGAAAGACCAGCACAAAAGACACTGTCTTTGAGGCGCTAAAAGCATCCGAGAAGACAGTTCGCAAAAGCGCCAAAAGCTTCAACAGTGAGCTGGGGCTTCCGCTTACCATACTTGCTTTACCCAACGCTTGGTCAAATATATTTATGTGGACGGCAAACGTATTAAAAGGTTTTTTGCTGGCGCTTTTTGCAAAGGCGCCGGATATTTTGGTTTTGGAGTTGGGCGCAGACAAAAAAGGTGATATTTCTCGGGTGGTAAGCTGGCTAAAGGCTGATATTTTGATTTTGACCTACATACCCCAAACTCCTGTTCATGTAGAGCGCTTTAAAAACAAGGAAGAGCTTTTTGATGAAAAAAGACAATTGCTAAAGTCTCTTAAAGAAGACTCTGTCTTGGTTTACGACAAGGATTCTAAGCTTCTTCGTGAATTTGTGGAAGATTTTAAGGGCAGAAAACTCAGTTTTGCTTTGAGTCAGGATGTAGATTTTTTACTAAGCAAGCCGAAGGCAAAGTGCAAAGATGGTAAAGCGGAAAGCTATTTTTTTGAGATTAAAAATGGAGAGCTGTCGTACAAATTTGAAATGCGAAAAAACATAGGCAGCCAGCAGGCAAGACCTTTAGCTGCTGCTATGGCAAGCGCCGCGGCTTTGGATCTTGAGCTTAATTTGGTATCTGAAAAATTAAAAAAGCGCCCACGCTCCAAAGGGCGCATGAGTCTTCTTAAGGGAAAGTTAAATTCCATGATATTGGATGATACTTACAATTCTTCACCAAAGGCCGCTTTAGCCGCTCTGGATACATTGGGCGACTTTGCTTGCATCAAGGGCAAAAAAATAGCTGTCCTGGGTGACATGCTTGAGCTTGGCAAATTTGCCGCAGAAGCTCATAAAGAGGTGCTTGAAAGGGCTGTAAGTTTGGCAGATGAAATATTTCTCATGGGCCCATTATTTAAAGAAGCCTCAAAAACTTTTCCGGGCACTCAGTTTAGAATTTACGAGAAAAGAGAATGGGATAAATTATCTGATGACTTGCTGAGGATTTTGTCTGATAAAGATTTGATTTTGCTGAAAGCCTCGCAGTCCATGCGCTTTGAGAAAATAGTGGCAAAGCTTTTGGCTCCGGAGCTTAACGCAAAAGAAGTTTTGGTACGCCAAGAAGAAGCTTGGCTTAACAGGTAACTATATGAATTTAGAGAATACAATTAAAGGAAGAGAAGCATTGCGAGACGGTCGTAAAGCCGAGAGGTATTTACTGGAGCTAATCGGTCAGGTATTGAATGAGTACGGTATATCCTTAGTCGCCAGACTTGCAACAGCTCAAGAGGATATGGGGGGTGGGAAAACCGATATTGTCATATCAGATTTTTACGGTAGTAAATTAAAAATACAAGTAAGTCTTAAACCCAAGTCTAAAAGAGCACGCAAAAACTTGGCTAGAAAAGGGGTAATACCACTTAGTATACTGGGCAAAAAACGAGATACTTTGGAAGAGGAGATCCATTACCTGCTTAGAAAAAATTTTGATTTTTGATATTTTTTTGATATACTCTAGACGCTTAGCGTTGCATCCCACCACCGCAACGTTAAGCATCTCGGCCCTATCGTCTAGCGGCTAGGACGCTGCCCTCTCACGGCAGAAACCGGGGTTCGATTCCCCGTAGGGTCACAAATTGAAACTTCTCGTACTGAAGCGGTTGTTTGTAAGGAGAGTGCGGCAAATGTGAGTCGGACAATCAAGCTGGGTTTTAGTGATGTTAAAATCATTAAAGTGGTAAATTATGGATATTTCACAATACACATTTATTTTTTCTGATATTATCTGGTTTACTATTTTTGAGGTACTCTTATTTTCAATTACATTTTGGGCATTTCTTAAAACAGGTTTATTGAAAGAAAAAAGTCCTGTTAATAAAGTAACTAGAGGCAAAGAATCACAAGAATTTTTTTCACAATTTGCTTCTGTATTTTTAACTGTAGTTATTTCTGTAATTTTTGGAATCACAACATTCCCGCAGGATGGAAAAGTTGTACTTTACATTTTAAATGTTGTTTTGGTTATCTATTTGTGTAGGCGGAACGGTTGGTCTACAAATAAACTTGTTGTTATAAAGACAAAGTTAGAGGAAAGAAATTATAACCCACTCGGATAGAAATTTTAATACGATACAATATTATTTTATATGATTTTTTATCAATAGCAATATTACAATGTTTACGTTTGTAGTTTTAATACAAATCCTCACTAAACAATCTTTTATTTTTTCTCTCCCTAATTTGCCCTGCGTTAAGGGCGATTTTGTATGCTTCTTTTCTGTCAACAAATCTGTTTTTGCTTGTCAGAAACCCTTGCTTCCTTTCTATTTTCAAAAACTTTTTAATTTCTTCTTCGTCATGTTCTAAAAATCTTAAAAATACAAGCATGTTAGAGTACACATTAAAATGCCTATGCCCCAACACAACAAATCCACTTTTAATATTTACCGGCTGCCCCTCGTAAACCCTGCCATCATCAAACCAAATAGCAGAGCACAAAATTATTTCCTCTGTATTCTCCACACTATAAATTCTGTTTACGCTTCCGCTACCTGCTTCTTTCATAGAATCAGCTTACTTCAACATGTCATTTTGTCAAATTTTTATGTAAACTTATGCTATAATGCATATCGGGGTTTAATTTGTATGTATTTTAACTTATGATGAGCAAAAAAGAAAAAGAGCAAAGTGAGCTTTTCAAAACCATTTGGGATGTTGCAAATAAGTTGCGCGGGGCGGTGGATGGTTGGGATTTTAAGCAGTATGTTTTAAGCGCGCTTTTTTATCGTTTTATCAGTGAAGATTTAACACGCTACATAAACGAACAAGAGCACAAAGCAGGAAACAAAGATTTTGACTATGCAAAGCTAAGCGATGAAAAGGCGGAATTTGCAAGAGAAGCAATTGTAAAAGAAAAGGGATACTTTATTTTGCCAAGCGAGCTTTTTCAAAATGTTGTAAAAAGAGCGCGGCAGGACGAAAATCTAAACATCACCTTACACAATATTTTCAGAAAAATTGAAAGCTCGGCAAAAGGTCAGCCAAGCGAGGATGATATAAAGGGCCTTTTTGATGAGTTTGATGTAAACTCTAAAAAACTTGGCGCAACGGTAGAGCAGAGGAACAAAAAACTTGCCGACCTTTTGGAGTCCATTGCAAACTTGCCGTTTGATAGATACTCAGACAACACAATTGACGCTTTTGGCGATGCGTATGAGTACTTGATGAGAATGTATGCAGGCAACGCCGGAAAGTCCGGCGGGGAGTTTTTTACTCCTCCCGAGGTTAGCGAGCTTTTGGCGCGCATTACAGTTGTTGGCAAAAAAGAGGTTAACAAAGTCTACGATCCTGCTTGCGGATCGGGCTCGCTTCTTTTGAAGTTTTCAAAAATTTTGGGCGACAAAAATGTTCGCAAAGGATATTTTGGGCAGGAGATAAACATCACAATCTACAACCTTGCCCGCATCAATATGTTTTTGCACGGCATAAACTACAACAAATTTGACATTGCTCACGGCGACACATTGCTTGATCCAAAACACTGGGATGAAGAGCCGTTTGAAGCAATAGTTTCCAATCCGCCGTATTCTATACGCTGGGAAGGAGACAGCAACCCGATTTTGATAAACGATCCGCGCTTTTCTCCGGCGGGAGTTTTGGCTCCAAGAAGCAAAGCAGACATGGCTTTTGTGATGCATATGCTCTCTTGGCTTGCTCCAAGCGGAACAGCGGCGATTGTTAGCTTTCCCGGAGTTTTGTATCGCGGTGGCGCAGAGCAAAAGATAAGAAAGTACTTGGTAGAAAACAACTTTGTAGACGCGATTATTCAGCTTCCGCCAGATCTTTTCTTTGGCACAGGTATCGCCACAGCTATTATGGTTTTAAAGAAAAATAAAAAAGACAACAAAATTCTTTTCATTGACGCTTCAAAAGAATTTGTCCGCTCTGGCAACAAAAACAGACTCACCACTTTTGAAGACGACCCGGAAGACAACAACATCAAAACCATTCTTGACGCATACACAAAAAGAGAAGATAAAAAACACTTCTCAGCGCTTGTTGAAAAGGAGAAAATTGCAGAAAACGACTACAACCTTTCTGTAAGCACTTATGTAGAGCCGGAAGATACGCGCGAGAAAATAGACATCAAAGAGCTAAACAAGCAAATAAAAGAGACGGTTGAGAAAGTAAACTACCTTCGCGGAGAGATTAACAAGATTGTAGCAGAGCTTGAAGGTGACGCGTAAATGTTCCGTTGCGGAACATATAGAAATTTATATGTTCCGTTTAGTGTCAAAAAGGAACATATGGAGATAAGGCAAAAAGCAGTGATAACTAAACATTTTAGAAAATGATAAGTAAGAAAAAATCATAAATATCAAAAAGTATTGATAAAATAGTAATTTTTGTTAAAATACTGATAAGTAAGCAATGATATTTTAGAAACTAGCATGAATAAGGCAATAATCAAAATACCTGAACCAAGTTTTGGTAGCAAGCTAACCACAATTATTTTAGATTTGGAAAAGATAAGAACCAGGTTTTTAATGGGGGAAATTCCGCCATATATTTTCTTTCAGTTGAAAGAAATATTTCAAATGCTTGAAACTCTGGGTTCTGCAAGGATAGAAGGGAATAATACAACCTTGTATGAGTATGTAGAAAAAGTTATAGAATCCGGCTCAAATATAAAAATAGATGAAAAGCAACAAGAATTGCACAATCTTGAAAAAGCTATTGAATTCATAGAAAAAAATACTAATTCTGATACAAAAATAGATCGCGCTTACATTTCAGAGCTCCACAAAATAGTAACAAAAAATCTAACTCCAACCCCTAAGGGAGAGGGGTCTAAGTTTCCCGGGGAGCTTAGAAAGCATAACGTAAAAATAGCAAAGTCAAATCACACTCCTCCAGATATTTCTGTGCTTCAGGAACATTTTGATAATTTTATAGAATTTATAAACAAAAACCATCCGGAACAATATCAGTTATTAATGGTTGCGATTGCACACCATCGTTTTGCGTATATACATCCGTTTGATAACGGTAATGGTAGAGTTGGACGCTTATTAAATTACGCTCTACTTATTAAGCTTGGCTTTAAGGTTCAAAATGGCAGGATTATAAACCCTTCGGCAGTATTTTACTCCAATAGAGATCAATATTATGAAAAATTAGCCAAAGCAGATTCTTTAAAAGATAGTGATATTTTGGAGTGGTCAGAATATTTTTTGTTGGGGTTGAAAAATGAAATTGAAAAAATAGACAGCTTACTTAAAAAAGATTTTGTTAGAAATAAAATTTTGCTTCCTGCGATAGATTTTGCTCTGGAAAGGGAAAACATAACAGAAAAAGAATATAATATTCTGAAATATCTCATCAAGAAAGATGAAATGGCCATCAAGGCGGAAGAATTAGAAAAATTTGGAATACAAACTTCTTTACAAAAGTCGCGTGTTGTCAGAAGATTGAGAGATAAAAACATATTACAACCTACTAAGCCGGGAGGGCGTATTTACACAATAAGATTTGCTAATAGTTATCTTTTGCGAGGAGTAATTCATTTTCTGGAAAAAGAAGGATTTGTTTCAGACTTTTTAAATAAGAATTAAATTTATGACCACAAAAAAGAAAAACAAAATAGAGGAGTTGATAGAAAAACTTTGCCCGGAGGGGGTGGAGTTTAGAAAAATGGGTGATGTTGTTATAAAAAATAACTTTACTCAAGTAGGCGCTGGTGTTTTAGAGCAGTTAAAAAGAGAAGCTGGAAATATAAAATTATTGCCAAGTTCTAAGAATTATGACTGGTGGACAACTGAAGATGTTGCTGGCAGTTATATATGCGAAGGAGAAGTTATAACATTAGGCAGAGCTAGATATGCAAATATAAAATATCATAAAGGCAAGTTCGTTAGTTCAAACAACCATATAATAACATCAAAAAATACTGACAAATTAATGAATAAATTTTTGTTTCATTTTATTGCACATCATGTTAATGAATTTTATGTAACTACATCTACTTATCCAAAATTTGATAGTAACATTTTTGATAATTTCAAAATCCCCATTCCGCCGATGGAGGTGCAGGAGGAGATTGTGAAGGTCCTTGATACTTTTACAGAACTAGAACAAGAACTAGAACAAGAACTAGAACAAAGAAAGAAGCAGTATGAGTATTACAGGGATAAGCTTTTGAGTTTTGAGGGTGAGGAAGTTGAGTGGAAGGAGTTGGGGGAGGTTTGTTTGCATACAGAAAATATAAATTGGAATACAATTTCAGCTGATGATCAAATTCATTACATTGATTTGAGTTCAGTAGACAGAAATTTACACAGAATAACAGAAACAAGTATTATAACCAGAGATGAACATCCGAGTCGTGCTCAAAAAGTTATTAAAGAAGGAGATATAATTTTTGGTACAACAAGACCAACTTTAATGCGATTTTGTATAATTCCAAGTGAATATGACCAGCAAGTATGCAGTACTGGTTTTTGTGTATTGAGGCCTGATAGTGGTTTAGTTCTAAAAAATTATATATTCCATATATTAGGAACAAAAAATTTTTATTCTTATGTAGAAAGAAATCAACAAGGTACTAGCTATCCTTCTATTTCGGATAATCTGATTAAAGCATTTAAAGTACCTATTCCATATAAAAACGGAAAACCAGACTTAGAAAAACAAAAGCAAATCGTCTCAATTCTTGATAAATTTGACGCTTTGGTTAATGGTATTTCTGAAGGGTTGCCAAAAGAGATTAAGCTAAGGCGAAAGCAATACGAATATTACAGAGGCAAACTTTTGGATTTTAAGGAGAAGGAGTAATATGGCAAAATCAGAAAAGAAAACTATTTTAGATTTAAACCATGAAGAGGCTAAAGAATTTTTTCTTAGAGGTGAAAATTATTGCACGCTTGAGTTACCTTCTTATTTTGTTTTTGATGAGTTGCTAAAAAGTGTTTCTAAAGAATTAGACGGTAAGAAATTAACAGATTTTTATAAGGATAAAGTTAAGCCTCAAGATTTAGAGGATGTTAACTATAAATTATTTAACAATAAAGATGGAGAATACTCTTGGAGATTGTTGCAATTAATACATCCAGCAATTTATGTATCTCTTGTCCATCAAATAACAAAAAAAGAACATTGGGATCTTATAATTGGTTTTTTAAAGAAAAGAACCTGCGTAGAATGTGTTAGTTTGCCTGTTGTAAAGAGAGAGAAGCATAAACAGCAAGGTGAACAAATATTACATTGGTGGAAAAATATAGAACAAAAATCAATCCAGCTTGCTTTGGAATATGATTATATTTTAAATACCGATATTGTTGATTGTTATGGGTCAATATATACCCACGCCATTCCTTGGGCATTACATACAAAAGAAAAAATGAAGAAAAAAGAAAATAGAAGTAGAGACAAAAAAGAAGCAAAAAAATTTATAGGTAATATAATAGATTGGCATCTTCAAGATATGTCACATGGACAGACTAACGGGATACCGCAAGGTTCTGTTTTAATGGATTTTATTGCTGAAATAGTTTTAAAGTATATTGATGATCAATTAACAATTAGATTAAAGAAAAAAGAAGTTAGGGCGAAAGATTTTAAAATTTTAAGGTATAGAGATGATTATAGAATATTTGTAAATAGTACAGAATTGGGAAAAGAAATTATTAAAGAATTATCAATAATATTGTCAGAAATGGGAATGAGATTAAATACCGAAAAGACTTTTAATTCTGATGATGTTATAAGTAGCTCTATCAAGCCAGATAAATTATTTAGTTTGATCCATTGTGCGCATGGCACAACGGACTCAAAAAAGCTACTTGCTATAAGAGAGTTGTCAATAAAATATAAAAATTCAGGAACGTTGGTAAGAGAGTTAGAAAGTTTTTACCAATCCATTTTAACAAGAAAGAAATTCGGTGATCATATAAAAGTATTAGTTTCTATTGTTACTGATATAGCGATAAGAAATCCAAGGACATACCCAATTGCAATTTCAATCATTGGTAAAGTGATTGACACTTTAGATGACCATAAAGTAAAAATAAAAATTATTGAAACTGTAGAAAAGAAGATAAAAAGAATGCCAAACACAGAAATAGTGGATCTGTGGTTACAAAGATTGACAATAAAATTCCAACCAGATAAACATTACTCAGGAAAATTAACAAAGAAAGTTATTGATAAAAACACCATAATATGGAATTCGGAATGGCTCACAAAAAGGTTAAGAAGTAAAATAGAATCTATTGGTATTGTTAACTACAAAGAAATTGAGTGCATGCCTGATTATCCAGATCCTAGTGAGGTATCATTGTTTGAATATTAATCTTTTAGCTTATGACCAAAAAACAAGACATAATCGCGCAAAACAATTTGAGCACTGTTGTAGCGGAATACGAGCCCTTGCCAAGAAAGGCAAAAAACTATCAAAGCGAAGCGGAGCTTGAGAAGGAGTTTATTGAGCTTTTGCAGAGCCAGGGGTATGAGTATTTAAAGATAAACTCTGAAAAAGAGCTTGTTGACAACTTGCGCGCGCAGATTGAAAAACTAAACAACTATCAGTTTACAGACGAGGAATGGGACAAGTTTTTTAAAGAAGAAATTGCAAATCCAAACCTAAACATTGAAGACAAAACAAAAATCATTCAAGAAGATCACATAAAAACGATAAAGAAAAAAGATGGCAGTTTGAAAAATATTTATCTGATAGACAAAAAAGACATTCACAAAAACAGCTTGCAGGTGATAAACCAATACACAAACGAAGAAGGCGAAAGGAAAAACCGCTACGATGTGACAATTTTGGTAAACGGATTGCCGCTTGTGCATATTGAGCTGAAGCGACGCGGGGTGCCGATACGGGAAGCGTTTAACCAGATTGAAAGATATCAGCGGGAAAGCTTTTGGGCGTCAAGCGGGCTTTTTGAGTTTGTGCAGATTTTTGTAATCTCAAACGGAACGCATACAAAATACTATAGCAACACAACGCGCTTCTCTCATATCAAAGAACTTGAAACAGGGGGAAGGCGAAAGGGTAAGAAAAGCAGTCACAGCTTTGAGTTTACAAGCTGGTGGGCGGATGAGACAAACAAGCCGATTCAAGACTTGATTGATTTTACAAGAACTTTCTTTGCACGTCACACTCTTTTGAATATTTTGACAAAGTATTGCGTCTTTACGGTGGATAAGCAGCTTTTGGTAATGAGACCCTACCAGATTGTGGCAACGGAGAAGATTTTGAACAAAATTGAAGTTGCACACAACTATAAACAATACGGAAGCAAAGAAGCTGGTGGATATATTTGGCATACAACAGGGAGCGGAAAGACTCTGACAAGTTTTAAAACCGCTCAGCTTGCAAGTAAACTGCCTTATATTGAAAAAGTTTTGTTTGTGGTGGACAGGAAAGATTTGGATTATCAGACAATGCGTGAGTATGATAAGTTTGAAAAAGGTGCGGCAAACAGCAACACCAGCACGGCGGTTTTGAAAAAACAGCTTGAAGACCCAAAAGCGCGCATCATCATTACAACAATCCAAAAACTTGACCGCTTTATCAAACAAAACAAGGGGCATGCCATTTTGGATGGCGAGGTGGTGCTTATTTTTGACGAGTGTCACAGGTCGCAGTTTGGCGATATGCACCGAGCGATTACAAAGGCGTTTAAAAAGTATTATCTTTTTGGGTTTACCGGAACGCCGATTTTTGCGGTAAACTCTGCGCGGGGCAAATATGTGGATTTGCAGACAACAGAGCAAGCCTTTGGGCAGAAACTGCACTCTTATACTATCGTTGACGCTATTGCAGATAAAAATGTTTTGCCTTTTAAGGTGGATTATGTTTCCACTTTGAAAAAATCACAAAAGGCAGAAAACGACGACAGCGAGGTGCAAGACATAAACAGAGAAAAAGCGCTAAAAGATCCAAGAAGAATTGAAAATATTGTTAAATATATTCTTGATCATTTTGACCAGAAAACAAAAAGGAACAAAAGCTATACTTTGAAAGATAAGCGCTTGACCGGATTTAACGCAATGTTTGCAGTCTCATCTATTGAGATGGCAAAGCTTTATTATTTGGAATTTAAAAAACAGATGGCGGACTTGCCGGAGAATAAGCGCCTGAAAGTTGCAACAATTTTTAGCTATGCTGCAAACGAAGAGATAGATGGAACTATTGATGAGAACCCGGAAAATACCGAGCTTCTTGATAAGACTTCAAGAGACTTTTTAGAGGAGGCTATAGCGGATTACAACAAAATGTTTGGGACAAATTATGATACTTCTTCTTATAAGTTTCAAAATTATTACAAGGATGTAAGCGCGCGGGTAAAAAACAGAGACCTTGATTTGCTTATTGTGGTAAATATGTTTTTAACCGGTTTTGACGCAACGACGCTTAACACTTTGTGGGTTGATAAAAATTTGCGCTATCACGGGCTTATTCAAGCATATTCTCGTACAAACAGGATTTTAAACAGCATAAAAACGCATGGAAATATTGTTTGTTTTAGAAATTTGGAGAAAGCGACAAACGATGCCATTGCCTTGTTTGGAAACAAAGAGGCAAAAAGCGTTGTTTTGATAAAAACTTTTGATGAATACTACAACGGCTACAAAGACGGCAAAAAGCATGTGCCGGGATACAAGGAGATTGTGGAAGAGCTTTTAGAAAGGTTTCCCATTGGAAAAAGAATAGAGAGCGAAGAGGAAAAGAAAGAGTTTATAAGGCTTTTTGGAAAGTTTTTGAAAGTGAGAAATATTTTAGCATCTTTTGATGAATTTGAAGGAAAGGAGATTTTAAGCGAAAGAGATTTGCAGGATTACCAAAGTATTTACATTGACCTTTACGATGAGTTTAGGCGAAGGGAAGAAGTGGAAAAAGAAGACATAAACGACGATCTTGTCTTTGAAATGGAGCTTGTAAAGCAGGTGGAGATAAATATTGACTACATTTTAAAGCTTGTAAAAGACTTTTGGGCAAGCGGAAACAAAGACAAAGAAGTCTTGCTTGAAAATATTGACAGAGCGATTCGCTCAAGTATGGAGCTAAGAAAGAAGAAAGATTTGATAGAGCAGTTTATAAAATCTCTTGACCCGTCGGCTGATGTGGAGAATGCATGGG
>JALWJR010000069.1 GCA_026996985.1 Candidatus Kaiserbacteria bacterium | reverse complement strand
GTACCGTATCTGCAGTGCCACGACCGCGATTATTGTTACGTGTACGCGCGATTTTAACAAGTTCTTTGAGTTTGTTTTGTTTGTCTTGGAGCAAATATTTACCAAATGTCTGTTGCGCTTTTTGTAAATTCTCTACTCCGCTTATGACAACCGTCCAACCTGCGCGAGTGCCACCTCGGTAGCGAAATGATTTTGTGTGAATTGTTGAAAGAATTCCGAGACGCAACAGCACGTGCTGCACATCGTAAGCAAGCTGTTGTGAGCTTGTTGCATAAAACATTTGCAGACCTTTGATTGAGATTGTACCGTCTCCTTGCCACATTTTTCCAAGACATATCGCAACTGTCTCATTGTCAGCGCCCAATATTGTCTGTGGCAGATACTTTTCTGTTGAAGTTTTTTTGTAAAGTTCCAACTTTTTAATCCAAGAGAGAAGAGAGTTACCCAGTTTTGGGTTTTGCTGCCCCACATAAACGCTTGTTGCCGGTTTGCTACGATCAATTGTAATTTTTACATTTGGGAAATGGCGAACAAGTTGCACAAAATCAACTATTTCTTTTTGTGATGCAGAGTAAAAATAAACACCATGCGGGTGGCACAGATTTCCTTCCGCTATCAAATACCCAAGAATTGCGGCTTTTTCTTTTTCAATGCGTAAGGCGCGTTTGGGGGCGGGAAGTTGTCTTGGTGTTGCAATTCTGTCACCGGGACGCAAATCACCCAGCACTTTCCATCCGCCAAATGTTAAAAACGGGTGATTGTCGGTTGCGCGAATTGTTTTTCCCGACCTTGTTGTCAGTTTGAATACTTTTTTAATACCATTTTCAAATGGAGCTGATGCTTTTTGTGTGCGCAGTGTGTATGTATCGTTAAGTGAGGCAACATACGGTTCCTTTTTTTGGCTGACAAGTTGCTCTATTGTTTTTGGTATACCGGTTTGCGGGTCGTATATGCGCGTATCGGCAGTCAAACACTTGTTAAAACCATACGCGGCAAAGGTTTTTATCTGATCCCACAGCTCATCCGCCGCTTCTTTTTTCATTCCACGTTCAATACAGCCTTTTTTAAATTTGGTTTCTTGTTTTGCCATTTCTTCGGGAATTTTTTTACCCATGGCTTTTCTGAATTTGTCGGCCTCTCCCCAGCTGTAGCCGGCAAGTTCAACGGCAATCATCATCACATCATCTTGGTAAATTAAAATTCCGAAAGTGTTTTTTAAAATCGGCTCCAGTCGCGGGTCAAGGTACGTTACTTTCTCCGGGTTGCGTTTACGCTCAATATAATCGGGAATAAACTCCATTGGTCCCGGACGATACAGCGCCACCATGGCGTTAATATCGTGAATTGTTGTGGGCTGAAGTTCCATCAGCCAACGAGTCATTCCCGATGAGGAAAGTTGAAATACACCCATTGTTTTTCCTGACGAGAGCATTTTAAAAGTTTTTTCATCATCAAGAGGAATATTGTCAGTATCTATTTTCACTCCTTCAAGTTTTTTTACTCTCTCTACGGAGTCAGCCAAAACCGACAAGTTCTTAAGTCCCAAAAAGTCAAATTTTAAAAGCCCCACACCGCCGTACTCATCGGCAATAGAGTACATGTCATATTGGGTGATGATTTTTCCTTCTCCCTTAGGGTCAAATTGCAATGGAGCAAAATCCACAACCGGTCCGGGAGCTATAACAACTCCGGCGGCGTGCACCCCCACATGCCTCGCGTTCCCTTCTATCATTTTTGCCAGATCAAGTATTTCTCTTGTTTCAGGGTCGTTTTCATAAGCCTCTTTCAACTCCGGCTCTATCTCAAGAGCTTTATCTATCGTCATGGTAAACCCTTGCGCGCCTTCGGGTATGAGCTTGGCTATCCTGTCTCCGACGCTGTATGAATAGCCAAGTGCGCGGGCGGTATCTCTTACCGCGGCGCGCGCCGCCATTGAACCGAAAGTACCGATTTGAGCAACATGATCTTTGCCGTATTTTTCTTTGGCGTAATCTATAAGGTCATCGCGTCTGTTATCGGCTATGTCCATATCTATATCAGGCGCGGAAGGGCGCTCCGGATTTAGAAATCTTTCAAAGGGTAGATTGTAATCAAGCGGGTTTACGGTGGTAATTCCCACAAGATAGGAGACAAAAGAGCCGGCGGCCGAACCCCTCGTGTTTGTGTAGATGCCAACATTTTTTGCATGCTTCATCAAATCTGCCACTACCAAGAAATAAGCCGAATAGCCTTTTGTTTTTATAACATCAAGCTCGTACTCTATTCTTTTTTTAACTTCATCTGTAAGGGTTATGTTTCGTGTTTTTACACCTTCGTAGGCTTTTTCTTTGAGCATTTCATCAAATGTTTTTCCTTTATCTTTTGGAAAATTGGGCATTATCCACTGTCCCAAGGTAAGCTCAAGGTTGCATTGCTCCGCTATTTTCAATGTGTTTTCAAGCGCCTCGGGAGTATCTTTAAAATATTCAATCGCTTGCTTTTGCGTTATGAAAGAAAAGTCATCCGGTCTTTCGGCCTCATCACCAAGCAATTGCCTGCCTCTTCCTATTGCGCGGACAAGTTCGCGCGCCAGGTTATGCTCTTGTTTGAGATAATAGACATCATGTGTGGCAACAAGAGGAATATTTGATTCTTCCGAGAGTTTTTTTATTTGCTCTTGTGTTTCTTGATGGCCCAAAATCTCAGGGTGATGAGTGATTTCCAAAAACAGTTCACTGCCGTATATGTCTTTGTATACTTCCAAAACCTCACGAGCTTTAAGCAAATCATTGTTTTTTATATGTGTAATATGTTCTCCCGAGAAAGAGGGTAGTATTGCAAACAGATCGTTTGAGAAGCGTTTTAAAAGTTCTTTATCAACTCGCGGTTTAAAATAAAACCCTTCCAAAAACCCGTAAGTTACAAGCTTTACCAAATTGTCGTATCCGTTTTTATTCTTTGCCAAAAGAACAAGGCGAGCTGTTCGATTGTCTATTTTGTGCTCTTTGTCAAACCTGCTTCTGGGCGCTATGTAGAGGTCTACCCCGATTATCGGTTTGATTCCCTCTTTGGTTGCTTCTTTGTAAAACTCTATAGCTCCGTAGAGGTTTCCGTCATCTGTAAGGGCCAGAGTCTGCTGACCGTCTTGTTTGGCTGCCGCTACAAGTTCGGGAATTTTCGGAAGAGCGTTTAGTAGAGAGTAATGGCTGTGTACATGCAAGTGACAAAATTTCATGTTTGTATTATACTCGCAAGAGGAAGAAACTTCAAAACCGGAGGTAAGTCATGAATAAGGTGTTAAACAGAAAGTACACAAAAGCCTTTAATTCCGCTTGCGCGTTGCTGAGAGGTAAAGGCATTTGCGTGCTAAGTTCTGAATATGAACATTTTGCTAAGAGATTTGCATCTTTTGATACGTCACAAGGGAGAGAATATCTTCAGAAACAGATAGCAGAGTTTTTGTCAGTCCAGAGCCCCAACGCGCAATCTCGGGTAACGCCTGAGGAGTGCTGTACAGTGGCGCTCTATATTATGAAAAAAGAGTGAAAAACCCCGCCTCGGCTTTGCCGAGGCGGGGTTTTTGTCTTTAGACTTGTTCCCAAACAAGCACTTTGTTTACCGAGCCTTTTTTGATAAAAGGGCTCGGTTGTCTAAAATGCACTTTGTGTTGTTTGGGAACAAGTCTTTTATTTATGATAAAATGGTTTTATGATCGTGGGAGTGGATGAAGCGGGGAGGGGGCCGGTTGCCGGTCCCTTGGCTGTAGCCGGGGTAAGAGTTAAAACTGCTGTTTGGCCGTTTTCTTTTTCGATGCGCGATTCCAAAAAAATGACCGAGAAAATGCGCAATGAAGCATTTGAGTGGATTTCTCAAAACACCGAACATGAAGTTGTTTTTATTCAAGCGTCAAAAATAGACAAATATGGAATAAGGTCGGCTTTAAGCGAAGGGGTTTCTTTGGTATTGCAAAAGCTTTACCGGAAGGGGGATAAGGTTTTACTAGATGGTAGTCTAAGCGCAGATGAAAAGTACAAAGCCACCACAATTGTAAAAGGTGATGAAAAAGAAACTGCCATAGCTATGGCATCTGTAGTTGCCAAAGTCTCTCGTGACAGGTTTATGATTGAGATTGCCAAAAAGTATCCGGAATACGGATTTGAAAAGCACAAAGGATATGCAACCGCAAGCCATCGCAAGGCGATAAAAGAGTACGGTCTTTGTTTGCAACACAGACAAAGTTTTTGCGGGAATTTTGTTTGAGTTTTAATTAAAAAAGTTTTGCTTTTTAAAAACAAAAAACCGGGATAAACCCGGCTTAAGTCACAATAGTTAGCGAGAACGCCAAAAGAGACACTCCAGCAACTGCTTTCAGTGCGTTATTGAACATTTCATGAATTGATGGAGGATTACCTTCATCTATTTTCTCTATTACAGTGTGCACTATTGGTACAATAGTCAAATAAAGGCCTGCCGGAAAAGTTAAAAACGGCAGATGAGAAGTTATATTTTTATCAATAAAACCAAGATCTGTTAAAATAAGAACAAAGGGTGGTGAAATAATAAGGGTGGCCCATGCGATTGTAAATATGATCTTTGTATTCATTTCTTCTCTCCCTTTGTTGAGTACCTATTCAAAATAAAATCATAGACAACATTCAATGTCAACTTATATGTTTAGTAATTGTTGTTTTCTATCTATATGTTAAAGTTTTACCATGAACATCGGACGGTTGTATCTGTTTTTTATTTTTGCTCTGCTAGCTGTAAGGGCAAACCCGGCTTCGGCCGAGTCGCTTTTTTGTCCTCAAATTTACGATCCGGTTTGCGCTTCGGTGCAAGTGCAATGTATAAAAGCGCCGTGTGAGCCGATTTTGAAAACATTTTCAAACAGATGCATGGCGCAGATAAGCGGAGAGAATGTCCGAGTTCTATACAAAGGTGAGTGCAAAAACAAAAAGAAAATCTCCTTGCTAACATCATCACCAGGTCAACTGGTGGAGAAAAAGTATAAAATGCCCGAGAATTGCGCAGTGTGGTTTGACGGTTGCAACATCTGCTCCAGAGAGACAAAAAATTCCTCTCCGGTCTGCACGTTAAGAGCTTGTTTGGGTGAGCCACAAAAACCTTATTGCAAAAAATTCTTTAGCGAAAAAGAGTCAAACAAAGGAGGGTCAAATCCGGAAGGGGTGGTTGTATCAAATCCTAAAGCAGAGACTGACCTAATTAAAGATATGTCTTTGAGTGAAATGGAAAAGTTAAAAAATGATTTTAAGTTTTACTCTTATGCAAACGGTGAGATTTTTCTAAACATAAAAGAAGGTGACACCTTAAAGAATGAGCTGTTTGATTTGATAGGCTTTGTAAACCCTAAAAAGCCACATAAATGGATGCCAACTGAGGCGTCCTCCGGATTTTGTCAGATAAAAAGCGAAAAAGGAGAGATGCTTGGTAGTTTCATTATTGATTTTAAGGGGCAGGATTGGATGACTCTTGCAAGCGCAGGTCAAAAATTGTGGTTTGGCAAAAAAATAAATCTCAGCGCGCTCCAAGACGGCCTCTATTATCTGGAGTGTAAAAATTCCAACCCCTCGGGTCTTCCGGAGAATGACGCTAAGATAAAAATAAACTTTAAATTGCAAACAAAACAAAGTGAGACTGGTATTCAAACAGGTCTTAAAAACATGGAGCAGTTGATGAAAGAGATTAAAGAAAGGCATAACGCCGAGAGTGTTGAAGTTTTAGGTGAGACGGTGATTGTAAAAAAGAAAGAGCAAATAAAGCTTTTTGGGATATTTCCTTTGAAGATTACGGTTGAGATGATTCTTGATAAAGATTTAGTTCCCGTTCAAGTCAAAAGACCGTGGTGGGCGGTATTTGGGTTTTAATTTTATGCTAACGACGCTCTGCGCGCGTTTTTTTTTGTGAAATATTTATCCACAGTTTTTAATTTGCATATACCCCGGAGGGGTATATACTTCACACATGCATTGCGATGAAAATGAAAAGGTAAAAAAGAAACTGCTAAATCGTTTGCGCAGAATTGAAGGTCAGGTGCGCGGCATATACAAAATGGTTGAAAAAGATGAATACTGCGTTGAGATAATCACTCAGTCGCAAGCGGCGCAGAAGGCTCTGCTTTCTTTTGAGGCTGAACTTTTGGAGAGTCATCTTAAAACATGTGTGGTATCTCTTATAAAATCCGGGAAAGTAAGCAAAGCAACGAAAGAGATAATAAATATTTACAAGTCATCACACAGATAAATTAAAAGTTTTATTATCAATTAACAAAGTATTATGAATACACAAACAAATTACACAAAAGGAAGCTATGCAGTTCCTTTGGCCATAGTTGTAGCCGGAGCTCTTATTGCCGGTTCACTTTTTTTGGCTCTTAGCAACTCTTCCGGGTCTCAAGCAAATACCGCAGGATCACCCGGGTCTGCAGAAGCGCAGGGTAGTCTTGAGAAAATAAACAAAGTTACAAGCAAAGACCACATAAAAGGAAATCCTGATGCCAAACTGAAAATTGTTGAGTATTCCGATTTTGAATGTCCATTTTGCCAAAGATTTCATGGCGTTATGAACAAGATTATTCAAGAGTACGGACCGAAAGGGGAGGTTGCATGGGTATACAGACACTTTCCGCTTGAGCAGTTGCACCCGCGCAACGCGCGCAAAGCGGCGATAGCAAGTGAGTGTGTTGCCAAGCTGGGAGGCAATGATGCATTCTGGAAATTCACCGATGAATATTTCAGAACAACACCTTCAAACGACCAGTGGAATATTGACGATGAGCTGGAAAGGCTTGTAGCTTTTGCGGGAGTTGATAAAAAAGAGTTTGATAGTTGCTACACAAGCGGAGAACTTGATAAAGATGTTCAAGATGATTTTACAAATGCGGTTGAAACCGGAGGCAGAGGAACGCCTTGGAGTATAGTATTGCTTGACGGCAAACCTGTCGCTCCAATAAACGGGGCGCAACCTTATGAGGCGGTAAAGTCTATTATAGATTCGGCTCTTTCAAAATAATTAAGCGTCAAAAACAAACATGGAATGTATAAAAGTTGTAAATTTAAAATGTGGCGGGTGCGAAGAGGCAATCAAAAAAGCTCTGTCTGAAGCCGGAGTGACAAATGTAAACGTATCCGTAGAGAAAAGCGAGGTATGCTTTGTCGGTGACAGGAAAAAAGTGACGAAAATTTTGGCAAAAATAGGATATCCGGAGGAAGGCTCCAAAGAAGCGCAAAGCATTCTTAAAAAAACACAATCTTACGCAACATGCGCCGAGGGTGCCGTTTTGGCGGGGCTTAAAGATAAAAGAAAAAGAGGCAAAAAGTTTTGGGGAATAATAGTAGCTGGGGCAAGTATTGTTTTGCTTGTTGTTTGGTTATTGAATAGGTTGCTGTAAATATGATTTGTTTGAGAGCAGTTTTAAAACTGGGAAGTATCATAAAAGAGTATAAGGTGAGTTTTGTTTTGCTTTTGGCGCTTTTTTTGACCGTTTATGTGCTATTTCCGGTTTTTACCGTAATGGGAAATGATTTACTCTTTCAAATACAAACCTACAATGCGATTGATTTTGTAATGCTTGTTTTGCTTTCAGCTTCAACTTCAGCTCTTTTGTTGGTCAGTTACTACAGTCAGATAAACAGAAAAAAAGTTTGTTCATCAGTTGAAGTCGGCGGTAGCGCGATTTTTGGTTCGCTTTCGGGAGTTTTAGCATCAATTGTGGCAACCGCAACCTGCGCCGGCTGTGTCGCCCCCATTGTTGCTTTGTTTGGTTTGGGTTTTGGGGTGCTGACTTTCCTTTTGCAATATCAGCTGTATGTCGGGATAGGGGCGATAATTCTGCAATTTTTATTTGTGTGCTATCTTTTGAGGAAACAAGTATAAAAACCGTCACGTTTGAGCATGTGACGGTTTTTGCAATTATTTCTTGAACTCAGGCCTCAAAAGCTTGCAAACGCTTTTAATGCTGGTATAATCCTTTTTCATGGTAGTGAGAATGAGAGTAACCCGAGCGCATCGGGATAATAGAAGAAGTCATCACGCTCTTAAAGGAGCGCGTCTTTCCAAGTGCTCAAACTGTGGCGCTTACCACTTAAGACACAGAATGTGCCCCGAGTGTGGGTTCTACAGAGGAAAGCAAGTTATAGATGTTGTCGCTTTGGCCGAAAAGAGGCTTCAAAAGAAGCAAGCAAAACTTGAGGAGATGCAACAGGAACAAGAGGTCTCAAACAGTGAAAGTCCGGAAAACAAAAAAGCATCTGAAAAAGCTGAAAAAAAGACCAAAGATACAAAGAGTGAGAAGAAAACAAAAACCGACAAATAGTCGGTTTTTGTTTTACGCAAATTTTAAACTAAACCATCTTGCAAGTAACGCTTTGGCTGTTATACTATACTACATTAAAAGTAAGTTCTTTATATGGCAAACAGACATTTAGGGCGTTCAGTTGTTTTACAAACACTATTTGAAACAGACGCAATGGGCGGCACTCGCTCAAAAGAAGATGTGGAAAAGGTTTTTCTTGAAAATGTCGCAGAGTTTGCTCCCGATAAAACAATTTTTCCGTTTATGAAAAAACTCCTTGATTTGGTTTTATCCAAATACGAAGAATTAAATGAGATAATACAGAAAGCTGCGCCCGAGTGGCCTCTTGAGAAAATCGCCATAGTGGACAGAAATATTTTACGTATAGGTCTTGCCGAGCTTTTGTTTGCCGATAGAGAACAAGTACCTCCAAAGGTTGCCATAAACGAAGCGATAGAGCTTGCCAAAGAGTTTGGTGGAGACTCCAGTGGTAAGTTTGTAAACGGTGTCTTGGGTGCCGTCTACAGAGAGATGCTTGAAAGCGGAATTATCTCGAAAGAAGAAACAAAACCAAAAGAGCTACCAAAAGAGGAGTTGGTGGGAGCGGTTGTCTACTCCGAGCATGAAGGGGAATTTTATGTTGCGCTGGTGCATGATATTTTCGGTCATTGGACTCTCCCCAAAGGAAAACTTCAGGAAAATGAGACAACAGAAGACGGAATAAAAAGAAAGGTTCAAGAAGAGCTCGGTCTTCCGGTTGAGATTGAAGATTTTTTGGGCGAGAACGAGTATAAAGCTTCCGATCCCGAATTTGGAAAGAAAATCAGACATGCGGTTTATCATTTGGCCAAAGCGCCGTTTCAAGATGTTAAGCCGAAAACAGACGGTGGGCTTGATGATGGTCAGTGGTTTAAACTGAAAGATATTGTTGACTTGAATTTCTATGATGATATTTTGCCGATTATCACGAAAGCTGTTAACATATTAGCTTCCAAAAAAACAAAATGAGCTTATGAAAGATTTTTCAGAGTTTGAACAAAAAATAGGGGTGAACTTTAAAGATAAAGAGTTGTTAAAAACGGCTTTTACTCATCGTTCGTGGATAAACGAGCACAAATATGAAGCAAAAGAACACAATGAGAGATTGGAGTTTTTGGGAGACGCCGTGCTTGAACTTGCGGTAACGAGATTTTTATATGATAGGTTTCCGCAAAAGCCGGAAGGTGAACTTACGGCATACAGAGCGGCTCTTGTGAATACACAAAGCATATCCGAGGAGGCGCGCAAGCTTGGTATGAATGATTTTTTACTCCTTTCAAAAGGTGAGGCGAAAGATACGGGACGAGCAAGAGAGTATATTTTGGCAAATACTTTTGAAGCGGTTATAGGCGCGATTTATTTGGATCAAGGATATGAAGTGGCGGAGAGATTTATCGCAAAGCATATCTATCCGAAAATAGATGAGGTTATAGAGAAAAAACTCTGGCTTGATGCAAAAAGCGCTTTTCAAGAAGCTGCGCAAGAGAAAGTGGGGGTAACACCAACTTATACCACCGTAGATGAAAGCGGGCCTGATCATGACAAGACTTTCGTGGTCGCGGTCTCTTTAGGAGATGAGCAGGTGGCCTTGGGTAAGGGAAGAAGCAAGCAAGAGGCCGAACGAGCTGCCGCAAGAAAAGCCTTGGAGGTTAAAGGTTGGTAGCTGAAAGCATTTTGCACTTTTTGAGTTTGTGAATTATAAACTTTCGTTTTTCTGTTACAATATAGCAATGTTAAAGTCAATTGAACTGAACGGTTTTAAATCTTTTGCAAGAAAGAGTGAGATTTTGATTGACTCTCCAACCGTTGCGATAGTCGGGCCAAACGGTTCCGGAAAAAGTAATGTTGCGGAAGCCTTTCGTTTTGTGCTGGGTGAGCAGTCAATGAAATCCTTGCGTTGCAAGAGGGGAGAGGATTTGATTTGGGCCGGTAATAAATCAATTCCGCGCGCAAACAGAGCATCTGTCAAAGTTGTTTTTGACAATTCCAACAAAATACTTGATATAGATTTTGACGAGGTTGTTATAGAGAGAATTGTATACAGAGACGGAACAAACGAATACTTTATAAACAAATCAAAAGTAAGACTGAAAGATGTTGTTACACTTCTAGCCTCGGCAAATATAGGATCTTCCGGACATCACATAATATCTCAAGGAGAGGCCGACAGGATATTAAATGCGACTCCGCTTCAGAGAAGAGAAATTCTGGAAGATGCGCTTGGGCTGAGGATTTTTCACTACAGAAAAAACGAAGCTTTTCGCAAACTCAAGCAGACTTCCGTGCATATTCAAGAAGTTGAAGCCTCAATAAGAGAGATAAAACCGCGTTTTTCTTTTTTGCAAAGACAAATGGAAAAAAGACAAAAAGCGCAAGAGTTAAAAGACTCCCTTAAAAAAGAATTCTCTTTGTATTTCACTTTTGAAAACAATTATTTGCAAGAGCTGGAAAACAACATTAAAAACTCAAAAGATACCCCCAAACAAAAAATAACATCTCTTGAGCAAGAAATTGAAACTCTTAAAGCGAAGTTAACTCAACTTAAACAAAAGCCGAAGCAAGATGAAGAGACCGAAAAAGAACTGCAAAAAATAAACAAACAAATTGAAAAATTGCAAGACAGAAAAAATGAAATTTTGCACCTGATGGGGGTTTTGGACGGAAAGTTGGAGGTGTTACCAACCGGGAGACAAACAAACAGTCAGTTTACGGTTTCAAAAGAAAAGCTGCTGTTTTTGCGCTCTTTGCTTTCCGATTTGAAAATATCTCTCTCTGAGGCAAGCCCGGCGATATTGAAGCACTCCATAGAGCATGCGGTATCTTCTCTGGCAAAGTTTTTAGCGGATTTTGATTTAACGGGGGGTCAGAGTATTCCAAATGACATTTCTTTGCAAAGACAAAAAATACTGCAACAGAAAACTCAACTTGAAAAAGAAAAAAACGAAATAGACGGCAAGCTAAAACAACTTTTCAATAAAAGATTTGACATACAAAAACAAGAAGGTCAGAACAAAGATGATATATATAAAATACAAATTGAAATTGCTCAGAAGTCAGCGCAACTGCAAGAGTTAAAAAACGAAATGAACCTGCTTGAGATAAAAGAGAAAG
>JALWJR010000068.1 GCA_026996985.1 Candidatus Kaiserbacteria bacterium | reverse complement strand
GATTATAACACTTTTTAAGTTAAATAAACCTCGGTGTTGTTTATAATTGATTGCCGAGCAAAAACATGCTACCGGGTTCGTTTTTTTCAAATACAACCCCGTAAGATTTGAAAAACTCACCAAGATCCGCAAAAATTTTTGCCGCTTTAAATGATTGTTTGTTGTAATTTAATATGGCTTTATACAAATTCTCCTCCCCCCTTGTTTGCGCCAAGTTTTTCATTTCTTTTGATACCCCGTCTATTGCATCAACAAGTTTTACATGTAAGTTTTTGGCTTTCTCCGGCGGAGTTATTTTTGATAAAACTTTGGCAACCTCATCGTATTTTTGCGCCAGCTCTTCCATTTTCATCTGCATTTGGTCTGGGTTTTTAAAAAAATTCTCCATAATCTTAAGTTGGTTTTTGTTTGTTTCAAAATGTCTTTTCAATACCAAACCTATCTCATTTCCGTATTTTTTTAAAGACCCGTCTTTATCTGAAAACAGAGCAAAAGAATTTATTTTCAAATTTTGATTTGGAGATACGGAAAAATTACCGTCCAGAAATGAGGAGACAAGCGAGTTTTCTTTCTGTTCCGTTTTTGTTTTAGGTTGCAAAAGAGAGTAAACCTGAGACCAGATGCTCAAATACTCATCATCGGTTTCTTCATTATTTGCAGAACTTGATGCGGTCGGTATCAGCTCTCTTTCTTCTGTATTTGCACTATTTTCTATCTCTTGTTTTTCCTGCAGGGTTTGTGCCGGTTCTGGTTTTTCCGATTTTTCTTGTTGGTCGAGTTTAGATTGTGAATTGTCTTCTTTTTCTTTTATTGTTTCATTTGAATTTAAAAAAGACAAGTCAGAGTATTGAAAGTGTTCCGCCGGCAAATTCACAACATCTTGAGGTTGTTTTAGTTTTTGGGCGACAAAAACAAACAATCCGGCAAACGCTAAAGCAACTGTTAACATCGTTATTTGTACAACCCTGTTCATATTGCTATCATAATAACATGAAAAAATATGTGTTAATTACCTTTGCGATAATCTTCATATTTGGAATTTATTCTTATTCGCGCGCTTATGTTAATTTGTTTGGCGGGCAAGCAAGCCAAGTTATCCCCTGTTACAATGATGTGATTTTTGCAAAAGTGGGACCACCCAGACCCGAAAGGTTGATTTGGGTTCCCGGAATTACAAGAACATATGAGTATTCATATCCCAAACATGCCGGCCAGTGGATGCTGGGGCTCTATGGTTTACCGTTTTACTGTATAGCTTCCGTCTCGCCCATTATTCCGATCCCCGGATATGTCATTACCATGATGGGTGCATCGTGGTGATATACTAAAGCGCACGAAACAGCTCCCACCATTTCTCTTTTGAGAGTTCTTCCGCTCGCGCATTGAGTATTCCCAGTGATTGAAATGTTTTTTGCAGTTTCTCTTCCGGCGCAAAAGATTTGAGATTGGATATAAGTTTTTTTCTTTTGTGAGAGAACCCGGTTTTTAAAAGTTTAAAAAATCTTGTTTTTTCTTTCTCATTTTTAAAAGGATTTTTAATGTTTGTTATTTGAATTACCGCAGAGTCAACTTTTGGTTGGGGGGTAAAAAATCTTGCCGGCACTTTAAGTGCTATTTTGGGGTCCCCGTATATTTTAACCGATACGGACAAAATACTGCTTTTTTTGTCTTTTTCAACAATTCGCTCGGCAACCTCTTTTTGAACAAGCAAAACAATTGAGTTCGGCTGATTTTCCGCTTCCAGAAAATGTTTGATAAGGGCGCCAGTTATGTAATAAGGAATGTTGGAGACTATTGAGTAGTTGCCGGAGAGAGAAAATTTAAGTGCATCTTTGTTTACAAGCTCCAATTTTCCGGATTTTATTTCACTTTGAAATTTGTCTTGTAAAAACGTAATAAGTTTTTTATATTTTGCTCATTTTGTTTAATACTTAAATATTGATTTTGTGATGCGATAGTAGCTATAAGTTCATTATCTTTTTCAACCGCAATCACCGAAAATCCTTTTTCAAGCAGGCTTTTGGTCAAAATTCCCTTGCCGGGCCCCACTTCCAAAACCCTTTTTGTATCAGCCGGAGCAAAAGAAGCGATTTTCTCGGCGATTTTTCCACTGTTTAGAAAATTTTGTCCGAGCTGTTTTTTGGGTTTTATCATATAATTTTTAGTATGCCAAAGCGAGGTTAAAACTCAATATCATCCAAATCTATAAGTGGAACTTTTCTTTGGGTGCCCATTTTCTCTCTTTTATCAAGCAGATCTTCACTTATATCATCTATAAAAGATGAAGGAGTGTTTACTTGTGTTTTGCCGTACAGAGAGCGAGTAAAAGCATAACTTAAATACAGCTTTCTTTGCGCTCTGGTTATGGCAACATACATAAGACGCCTCTCCTCCTCTTCATCAACGTCATCGCCCTCCAATCTTTCGTGAGGAAAAAGACCTTCTTCGAGACCAGATATAAAAACCGTATCAAATTCAAGTCCTTTTGAGGCGTGCACAGTCATGAGCTTTACCCCCGGTTTTGACTCGGATAAAGAATCTTGCTCCGCCGAAAGGGCCACCTCCTCAAGAAACATGTCAATAGCTTCTTTCGGTTCAATATTGTCATATTTTTTGGCAACACTTACAAGCTCGTACATGTTTTCAAGACGTTCTTTTTCGTCATCGGAGCCGTGTTTGTATTTCTCCTCCATCCCGCTTTTTTTGATTATAAACTCTAAAGTGGCAGACAATTTGTTTGCAAGAGAAAACTCTTTTATCTGTTTGAGATCTTCAAAAAAATGCTCAACCTTCAATCGTGCAGCCGGTGAAATGCCACTTAAGTCGCCTTGAATCATGGCAGAGAGTGTTTTTTTGCCTATTCCGCGAGGTGGAGTGGTAACAATTCTTGAAATATCAATTACACTTTTCGGGTTGAGACTTGCCTTAAGATAAGAGATAAGGTCTTTTATTTCTTTTCTTTGGTAGAATTTAATGCCCAATACTTGATACGGGACTCCTTGGGAGAGAAAAGCTTCCTCAAGCGCCCTTGATTGAAAATTGGCTCTGAAAAGAACCGCCATATTCTCCCACGGGACTCCGTTTTCGTGTTGTTTTTTTGCTTCTTTTACTATGGAGAGTGCCTCGTCTTGTGCGGAGATTGCTGATATTACGGTTATTTTCTCCCCTCCGGGGATTGTTGATATGATTTCTTTTTGAAATCTTTTTGTGTTTTTAGCTATCACATCATCTGCAGCGGAAAGAATTGTTTCCGTTGACCTGTAGTTGTGCTTAAGTATGACGGTTTGTGTGCCGGGAAAATGTTTTTCAAACTCAAGCAGGTTTTCGGGCTTGGCACTCCTCCAAGTGTAGATTGATTGATCAACATCTCCAACCACACAGATGTTTTTTTCTTTACCGACAAGTTTTTTGATAAGCTCAAATTGAATATTGTTTGTATCTTGGTATTCATCAACGTGGATATACTCCCACCTGCTCTGTAGAGCCTCTCTTACATCTTTGTTTTTTAAAAGTTCAACCGCATATACAAGCAAATCGTCAAAATCCAAAGTTTGAGATCTTTTCAGGTTTTCGGAATACTTCTCCCAAATCAATGCAACATCTCTTATTTTCGGATTTGGGCTGTTTTGTATATCTTTTATGGTTTTGCCCGAGTTTTTCAGTTTTGAAATATATCCCAAGGTATACGAAGGAGAGATGATTTTGGGGTCAAACCCAAGAGTTTTCATTGCGTTTTTTATCTCTTTTATTGAATCGTCTCGGTCTGCTATCGTAAAGTTTTTTTGCAAATCCAAAATTCTTCCAAATTCGCGCAAAATTTTCACAGATAGCGCATGAAAAGTTGAAACCTCCGGCAACTGTATCTGAAAATCGGAAACAGGAAGAGAAAAATCTTCACTGAAGATTCGTTTTTTAATCCGTTCCCTCATCTCTTTTGCCGCTTTGTTGGTAAATGTTATTGCAAGAATTTTTGTTGCCGGGACACCTCCCCTTATAAGATTGATTATTCTCTCGGTTATTGTGCGAGTTTTGCCGGAGCCTGCGCCGGCTACAATAAGCAAAGGCCCCTTTTTGTGTTCTACCGCTTGCTTTTGTTCCGGATTAAGTTGCATCAGGCAATTTTAACACAAACTTGTTGCGCATTCAGTTTTAAGGGTGTATAAAAACTTTGGGATGTTTGAAAAAAATCGGGACAAAAGGAGGGTCCAATGTACTGGTACGATGTGGAAGACCTGTTTTTCTACTCGGTTGGCAAAACACTTAAAAATTATCGCCAAATTAAACATGCACTTCTTCCGATAGGAATGAAAATCCATTGCGTGGTAGATGAAGGACTTTTTGACGTGTTGTTTGATTGTCTTATCGGAACGATGGACAGCGGAGGTCAAAGAACACCCTTGCATGTTAAACACACAAATATGTTTAAGCAGGAAGCCGGAGCATGGTGTTTTGTCCTGCCACCGGTTGGCAACAGCGATGCTGCGTTAGCTTTGATCTCACATTTGGAGAGGCTAACCGGTGCCAGAGTGTTCCAAAACACCAACTATCAACTTCAGCTTTGCGCTCCTGGAAAACTGGAAGGCAGAGACGCGGCGGTTTTAAGTATTCTTTTTTATGCCTCATCTGACATTATAAGAAGGTTTTCCAGTAAAGAGCAATTGAAAACAACCTTCTCAGGCCATGGCAAAACCTGCATCGCCTGTGGCATAAGACCGGTCCTCCATGGAGTTGGAGGGCAGACAAGCACTTTTGACAGAAACTTTCTTTACTACACAAAAGATGCAAACGGGTCCAAGCAAGTCTATTTCCGTCTACCTTGGAAGAGTGGAAAACACAGGACTGACATTCTCGCCGGGCCGTGCACAAAAGGAGATATAAAAAGGTTTAATCTTATATCCAGCTTGCTTGTACACAGAAGGTATGGAGGGTTTTGGGCCGAGTTGGGCGAGAAGTTATACGACAAAACCCTTCAGATTATGGTTGAGCATCAAATAGGATATATGCTGGATTTTCCCTGGGTTCACTCAAGTTTTGTACAAAAACCCAGGTCAATTGAAGATGATCTCGTTTTTGATGCAATTGTTGAATTACATGACCTGCTTCACGATGAGGTGAAAAGCCTATCATCATCCACCTCTTGGGAGGAGCAATTGCTTCTTAAAAGAGGAACCCTCTCAGGAAAATTTATCTCCCTTTTGGGAGAGCTGGAAGAGGAGATAAGAAAGGAGGAGTAATATGGTCAACATAAAAATGGACCAGCCGGGCTCACGCCCGATACCGGCCAAAGAGCCGGTTGAAAACCCGGTACACAAGCCTATTAGCGTGCCGGACCCCACCCCTTCTCCCGCGCCCGAGAAGGTGCCGGAGAAAGTTCCCGAGAAAGTAACCTAAACAGATAAACTGTAAGCCCGACTAGTTCGGGCTTTCTTTTTGTGTGAAAATCTTTATTAGACCTGTTCCCAAACAACACAAAGTGCATATTTGGAAACAGGTCTAATTTTGTTGATTTACATCCACCTCATCAGGGTCAACTCCGTATCTTATCTGAATCGGGTTTGATGTCATATCAAACAAAACATCCCATTTGTCCTTGGGGGCTGAACATAGCCCACAGTCGCTTGCGCAACTGTTGCAGTCTTCTACTCCAACTGTGCAGATTCCGTCACCGCAAGCGTAGGTGTAAATGTCAAACTCTGCCGTACTTGAGGATGCTGGATTGCCACATTCAAGAGTAAAAGTGTTTTTAAATTCGGTAAGGTTTTGTGTTCTTTCACTGCCGGCAAGAGGCTTTGTTCCACCCCAACCTCCGGAAGCGCTACAGTATGTGGTATTTTCTGAATTCCAGCTTAAAATGACACTTGTGTTTTTTGGTATTAAATATTGGTTTGCGCTGAATGAGACGCTGGCAGAATTATAAATTGTGGTTGACGTTTGTCTCCATAAAGACTCGCCTTCTCCGTCTTTTGCTCTGATTTTGATTTGTTTTTCTCCCGAGCTGTTATATATATGAGAGAGCGAATATGTATTTTGGCTTGATACAAAACCGGTCTGAGGATATCTTTCAATTTCCCCATTCTCTTCCCATTGAATCTCAAAGTAAACCGGGTCGTTTTCAATGTCTGAAGTTGAAAATGTTGCATTTACAGACTCGCCCACTTTTCCGTATTCGGATACGGAAATATCGGGACTCTCAGGCGGGTTATTTTGCGGTTGAACATAGAGTGTGTAGCTTATTTTCTGTTCAGGTATTGTTCTTTCGTAAATTCTAAACTCAGCCTCTTTATCATGAATTTCCTTTTTATATTCAAATGCGTGTTTTTTGCCGTATTCATGTTCATCGCAGTCATCATCATCTTTCAAGCATGTGTTTTGTTCCGCAATTTTCTCATATAAAGGAGAATTTATTCCAAGGCACTTGTTCCAATCATACCAACCGTACCAAAATCTCCATTTAGGACGCATGTATGAGTGATAAGCTCTCAAGGTTGTAGTTGAAAATACGAAAGATATTTTGTGTGTACCGGGTGTTAAGTCACACTCCCATCCCTCTTGTGTTTGTTGACAATTCAAGTTCTCTATTCCTTCTATGTGTTTTGTCGGTTTGTAGACGGCAATTGTTACAAAATGTGTAATGTTATCAAAAAGTCCGTGATAAATTCTCCACAAAGGTCTTATAACCAATAAGTCTTCTTCCCTGCATTCGGCATTTGGCAACTCCATCGGTGCAATCCACATTCCTTTATTTTTTCTTCCTCCCAAAAACTGCCAAACCAGATTTCTGTCAAACAGAGCGTGCCACTTGTTCCAACCATATTTTGTTCGCACATAAACCAAAGTGTAATACCAAATTTTTGGAGCGTACCAGAGTATGTCGTTATCATTTTGGTTTTCAAATTTAAGCAAAACTTTGCCTTGATTAATTTTCTCACCGCTTTTAAGTGCTCGCCCATCTTTGTATATGTTTGCTTTATATTTTACAGACAAATTTTTTACAGTCGGCTCTTTTTTAAAAAGTGGATAGAATAATTTTAGCTTATATTCCATTTGTTTTTTGTTGACACACGGCTTCCACCAGTGCCACCAAGGACGATATTTACACAAATGTGATTTGTATAAGATAACAATATTTTTAGGTGGCGTGTTAATCCCTTTTGATTTGTAGGTGATATTTGGGAAAATGCCAAGCTTTAAATCCAGTACCCTATCAAAAGCGTGCTTCGACAATAGGTTATATGCAAAAACAAACGAAGGTTTAAACCAGTACCACTTTCCCAAAACAATTAAAGGAATGCCGTCATGTTTAAGGTCGTAGACATCTTTTTCAGAGGTGTAAGCGAGTATCACGTCAGCATCATTTGGAATTTGCAGTTTTGCAACATCCAAATATTTAATGTTGTAAAACTTTACATAACCGTCTATAAATTTCCAAAAGAGAAAGTCGTTTGTCGGGTTTTTCCAAGTCGTTGTTTGAGCGGAAGCAAACGCAACTGTAAACAAAAAAGCAAATAAAGAAAAAACAAAAGCACGCTTCATGCTTAAATTATTACAAAGAAATAATTTAAAACAATAGAGACCTGTTGATTTACTCAGCGTGTTCTATGCAAGTGTCGGATGCCGGGTTGGCATCAAGCCTTTCTTCATCTATCGGTTTTCCGCAAACTTTGCACACCCCGTATGTCCCGTTCTCTATTCTTTTTAAGGCCTCTTCAACCGCCAGCTTTCTCGCCTCAAGTTCAGACACTATCGCTTCGTTTGTTTGTTGCTCCTCTATTTTGTCTGCCAATTCGTTTCTGTCTTCCGAGCTCACTTCCAACTCTCCCGGGGTTCCGCTCCAGTCAACTCCATCTGCCGAGTTTATGGCGCCTATGTCGGTAAGTTCAAGTTCAAGGCGCTCTTTTTCTTGCAAGAGTTTTTGCCTAAAGTGTTCAATTTTTGTTGAATCAAGCATAGAGCTATTTTAGCATTTAATTTGTTGCGCGCAAACGCTTTGTTATCTCTACAAAAGGGGTGACACCAACGGTTATCAAAACGGTATCGTTTTTAACAAAACCGTAAATTAACCTAACCTCCCCTTTTGAGTTTTTCTGCACCCTCACATCAACATTTGCAAGAGTGCTGTCTGTAAATTTGGTGCCCCCGTATTTTTCTTTAATTGATATGCTATCAACCGTAAATATTGGATAAAAATCATCTTCCATTTTATCCTCCCAGTTTAAAAGACCGGCAAATGTATAATCAAAAGATGAAGTTTTTATAACCAGAAACGGAAGATTTTTATCTCCGCTACTGTACCAACCAAACATAAAATTGTCTGACAGGTAATTTTTATATTCTTCCGGAAATCTTGCATTGAAAATTTCAAAGAATTTACGTAAAGTTATAGGTTGTAACACCTCTTGTGATGAGGTTACCAAAACCATATTAACCACAGACCCTTTGGGATAAAAGGAGGTATCTCTTAAAGTTATTAAAGCTCTTTTGATTGATTCCGGAGTTTTCTCCGTGATATCCAAAGTCTCTGTTTTGTCAGTAAAGAAAAATGTTTTGTAACTCTGGGGTAGGCTCGGCTGTGGAGAAGGGGTAAAATAGACATAATAACTTGCCGACAGAGCAACAATCCCTATAAAAATCAGAGAAAAAGATATAGCCGGAATTAGAGACATGAAGTTTGATTTTCTTTTCTTTGTTTCTTTTTTGGGGTTTAGCTCAAACAACTCTCTTTTGTCAGCATCGGCTTGAGCTGTAACCATTTTCATCAGAGACAGCTTTTGTTTTTTTACCAAATTTTCAACATCTGTTTTATAAGTGTGAATAAGAGCTTTGGGTTTTTGTTTGTTTGTCTGTTGCAACTCTTGCGGTTTTTCACTGTTTTGCTCTTTTTCTGTGATATTCTCTGAGGGTGGATTGTATGTATACGAGTCCGGACCCTCTTTTTTTTCAGCAATTAAATTGTTTTTATCTGTAATGTTGGAGTGATAAGAATCTCCAATGTTTTTTTTGATATCGGAAGGCACGCCCGTCTGCGGTTTGCTATTGTTTTGGTTTATGTTGCTGTTGTTGTTCATTTGGTTTTATTCCCTTTTTCTCCATAAATTTCGGGTCGGCATCTTTAATTGACAGGTTTATTCTGTCTTGTTCATCTATGTTTTTTATAACAACCGGTACTTTCTCACCGACAGACAGCACATTTGCAACTTTATCTATTCTGAAAGGCGCAATCTCGGAAATGTGCACCAACCCTTCCGCGTTCTCTCCTATTTTAACAAATGCGCCAAAATCGGCCAACTTTACAACTTCAGCCTCGTTAAACCTTTCACCAACTTCATACTCTTTTGTAAGCTCCTCTATTTTTCTTTTGGCGTTAGAAACAGAATCCCCTTTGCCGGTTATATAAACTACTCCATCATCTTCTATTGTAATATCGGAGACTTGGGTCTCTTCTTTTATTTTGTTTATTGTTTTCCCACCTGAACCTATAACAAGCCCTATTTGCTCGGGTTTTATTTTCATTACTTCTATTTTTGGGGCATTTGGGCTAATCTCCGGTCTTGGCTTGTCTATGGTCTGAAGCATTACATCAAGAATTTGCAATCTTGCGCGTTTTGCTTGTTCAAAAGCTTCCGCCAATACATGAATCGGCACACCGTCAACTTTCACATCCATTTGCACGGCAACAACTCCATTTGCGGTTCCCGCCACTTTAAAGTCCATGTCACCGAAATGATCCTCGGGACCTTGAATGTCTGTAAGGATTTTATATTTGCCTTCAGGCCAAGTATTCTCCCCCACCAATGATGGGTCTGACATAAGACCCATTGCAATTCCGGCAACCGGTGCTTTAATGGGTACCCCGGCATCCATAAGAGCCAAAGTTGACGCGCAGACACTCGCCTGAGATGATGAACCGTTGCTTGCCATTGTCTCTGAAACGACACGAATTGTATACGGAAACTCTTCTTGAGAAGGTATAACCGCACGCAGAGCTTTTTCCACAAGAGCTCCGTGGCCGATTTGTCTTCTGTTAAAACCTCCGACTTTTCCGACCTCTCCCACTGAAAATGGCGGAAAATTGTAATGGTGCATAAAGCGTTTCGGAGTATCTTGAAATTCAATGGTATCAAGCAAAAGAGCGTCTTCCGGACCACCCAAAGTTACAACAGACATAACATGCGTTCCGCCTCTGTAGAAAATTCCCGTTCCGTGTACTATCGGGGAAATGCTTCCCACTTCGGTGTAAAGTTCTCTTATCTCGTCCAGCGCTCGCCCATCTTGTCTTCGTTCGTTTTCTATGGCCTCTTTGTGTACCAATTCATCTATTTTATTTTCAAAATAATCATCGGCATTTTGCCATTGATCTTCGGGCAAGAACTCTTTAACAGCTTGCATCCACTCATCTTTCAGAGCATATGCAGCATTTTGACCAAACACATAATCTAGCATTTTGGGCGCTATTTTATCTTCAAACAAAGCAACAAGCTCCTCAGACGACTCTTTAAATTCAATTTTTTGTTTTTCTTTACCTATTTCCGCAATAATTTGTTTTTGCCAGTTTTGTAGTTTGTCGTGCTCTTGTTTTGCCCTCTCCAGCGCTTGAATGAGAACCTCCTCTTTAATTTGTTTGGCTCCCACTTCAATCATGTTTATGTTTCCGTCTTTACCGCATGCCAGAAGGTCCAAACGCTCTCTTTCGCTTGTTCTTTCGGAGTAGTTGGGGTTTATTATGAACTCATCTGAGTCTGTGGTTTGGCCAATTCTTACCGCAGAGACAGGACCGTTCCATGGAATATCCGATGTACCCAGAGCAAGAGATGCTCCGATAACACCGAGCACATCCGGGTCTTCATCTCCTATTGAAAGCACTGTTATTACAACTTGTACATCACGACGCAGGCGTTGATCAAACAGAGGTCTTATTGTTCTGTCAACAACGCGAGCCGACAAAACAGCCTCTTCCGAAGGCATGCCTTCTCTTCTTCGGAAACGACTTCCCAAAATCGCACCCGCGGCATAAAATTTTTCTTCAAATTCAACCGAAAGAGGAAACCAGCTTTGACCCTCTTTTTCTTTTCCCATAACCGCTGTAGCCAGCACCGCCGTATCTCCATATTTTATTACCACTGAGCCGTTTGTTTGGTCTGTAAGGTCTGTAAATTGCGCGACAAGTTTTTTATCGCCAACTTCTGTAGAATACTCTTTTATAACTTTCATATGTTTTAAAATTATTTATGCAATGCTGCGCGCTTCAGAATTGAACGCAGAAACGTTCAATGCTGTCTGCGCAGCTTGCTCTTATAATACCAGCAACTATAGCATAAAGAAGATGTTTGTTAAGCCGGTGCGAGTTTGTTTTCCTTGGGCGGTTTGTTAATATTTTTTTATGACAAAGTTTTTAATTCATATCCACGGAGGAGAATCTTTTCTAAAGCAGGAGGAGTACGAAGCGTATTTATCTGAGATTGTGGTGGATATTCCCGACAAACAACAGACAAACCCAAAGCGCTGGAAAGATCTTTATGAAGAAAAATTCCCCGAATTTACGGTAGTTAAGCCTAAAAT
>JALWJR010000067.1 GCA_026996985.1 Candidatus Kaiserbacteria bacterium | reverse complement strand
AAACAAAACAAGAACAAAAAGCCACAAAAATGGCAAAAACTCCACTTTGTACCTTACTCCATATTCTTCAAAAAGCTCATACCACGGCCCTGACTCAATTAAAAACTGTCTTATAAATACCGCAAAAGAAGCCGAGCCTACAAATATAGATACAAAAAACATAGCCCAGAAAAAGTAATTTTTGCCGATAAAGTAAAGCACTGACTTTCTTTTTACCTCGCCTTTTTTGATTTTTTCTAAAACTTTGTTTTTTAAATTACTCATAAACTTTTATTAAATATTCTATTTGTTTTTTTATTTTTTCTTTGGCTCTTCTTATTCTTGTGCCTACGCTTGAGACAGGCATTTGCAGAATATCAGAAATTTCTTCATAGCTTTTGTTTTCAATAAAGTAAAGCACCAGTGGCTCTTTGTATTTTATAGGCAAAGATTCAAGCGCTTTGTTTATGATTTTTGCATTTTCTTTTTCTTCTAGCTGCTTTAATATGCTGTTTTCTTCCTTTAAAGATTGCTCCAGCAATATAAGGTTTTCTTCAAGAGAAACATTTTGGCTTGTGCTTTTGTTTTTCCTCCATAAGGAAATAACTTTATTGTGAGTGATTCTGTATATCCAAGATGAAAATTTAAAACTAGAATCAAAAGAGTTTACATTCTCATATACAGACAAAAACACCTCTTGCAAAATGTCCTCTCTGTCTTCTTTGCTCAGATTTGATATTCTTTTTATGTATCTGTCTAGTTTATCTTGATATCTATCTATAATTTCGGCTAATGCCCCATCATCTGTTTTTAAAAGTTCTGCTAGCCCTTCGTCACTTTTGTTTAAATACTCTTGCATAATCTACATTCTACCAATACAGACCTGAAAAAGCATTAAAAACAAAATCCCTCCCAGAGGGAGGGATTTTGTTTAAATAGAGAGCATGCTTAGCAGTTTCGCTATCAACTCATTTAGTCTTCTGATTTCTTCTTTTAATTTTTCGTAATATTTTGATGATGAATTCACCTGCGCTTTTGAGGTTGTTGAGTTTTGGTCTTTATTTGCATCATTTTGATATTTGTATTTATACTCATACTCGTACCGGTCATCGTCTCCATATTTATAATGGTCGTCATTATATTTTTTGTATCTGTATTCATATTTGTCATCGTCGTCATATCTCTTGTATTGGTATTCATAGCGGTCGTCATCATCTCTTTTATGTTCGTATCGGTCATCATCGTAATCATCGTACTTTTTGTATCTATATTCATAACGGTCATCATCATCATACTTCTCGTATTTGTATTCATAATAGTCGTCATCATCATATTCATAAGGGGAAGCCATGCCAAAAGCGGGTGCGACAAAAACCACGCCAAATATCATCATCAAAATAAAAGTTGATAGTTTGTAATCGTTTTTCTTTTTCATATCAATTGTTTAACTTATAAATTTTACTTGTAGAAGCAAATCCAATTTGCCTCTAAACATTATACGCATTATATATGAAAATATTTCATTTCACCAATGAAATTCAAGATCAACTGCATGTTTGTCAAAAGTGCTATATAATGTTTTTATGCCTGAGTTACCGGAGGTTGCAACAATAGTAGGAGAACTTGATGCCGTTTTGCGCAAGGCCAAGATTTTGACGATTGAAAATCCGGATGGAGGTAAAACTCATTTAAGAGCTGAAATACGTAAAGTTGAAAGAGTTGGTAAAAATATGGTTCTGCACTTATCCGGTAAAAAATATATTGCGCTTCATTTAAGGGTTACAGGACAGCTTATATTCTCCAAAGATAAAAAATACACCGATAAATATAAGCGATTCAAAATTATTTTTGACAAAGGAGTTCTTGTACTCTCGGACCGAAGAAAATGGGCGACTTGTAAAATTTTGTCAGAGGAGGAATTGAAGCGGTTGCGCCTGTCTTTGGGAGTTGATGCTTTAAGTGACAAGCTTACACTTGAAAAATTCACAGATTTGCTAAGACGCAGTAAAACCAGCATTTATTCTTTTTTGCTTAACCAAAAAAGAATTTCCGGACTGGGAAATATTTATGTCAATGAGGTTTTATATATAGCCGGAATACATCCGAAAACTGAAACTTCAAACATAGATAAAAAACATGCGCAAAAATTGCTAAAAGCGATAAAAAGGACCCTTGCAAATGCCATAGAGCACAAAGGAACCTCCTTTTCAGATTATAAAACCGCCTCAGGTATCCCCGGGGGTTACCAAAAATTTTTGAAAGTCTTTAGGCGAGAGGGTGAAAAGTGTCGTTGTGGAGCTTATATTAAAAGAGAGAAAAACTCCGGAAGAAGTATGTTTTATTGCCCCAAAGAGCAAGAAGTACTGTAATGTGTGCAAAACTTGATATTTACTGTCAGATAACTACAATCAAAATAGATTTGTTCATGTAAACCCAGAGAAGGAGAGAAAAGATGGCAATATCCGGAAAGACAAAGAGCATCACTCCGATTTTGGACGGAAAAATCGGAATCGTCAAATCATTTGACACTCTCACGGCCGGTGACGGCGCAAAAAAAGACGAGCTTCCCGGCAAGGGTGAGCTGGCAACGCGGACAACTTGCAATGTTTTTGAGTTTTTACAAAAAAATGGGGTACCGCTTGCCTATATCGGGAGAGACGGACCTGACACTTTTATTACTCGGATTTGTAATATGATCCCGGTTGAAGTTGTGGTAAGAAAAATCGCAACCGGATCGTATCTCAAAAGAAATCCTGAGGTTCAGGAAGGTCTTGTTTTTAAAAAGCCGGTGATTGAGTTTTTCTTGAAAACCAGCGGGCGCAAGTTTGAAGACACGGAACTTCCTTGCGACGATCCTATGCTTAGGTGGGATAGAAAAGGATCGGTTTGTCATTTGTATTTTCCCGACAGGCCCCACGAGCAAGGGCATATTTGCCAGTTGCTGTATCCTCTGCAAGAGCACAGCTCTCTCAAAAGGGATCTGATGACCTGCGAGAGGATTGCAAGGCACGTAGGGTATCTTCTAGGCAAAGCTTGGGAAAAGCTTGGAGGAGCTCTTTATGACTTCAAGCTTGAATTTGGCAAACTGTCCGATCCCAAAAGCGAAAAACAAATCGTATTGGCAGATGTGCTGGACTGCGACAGCTGGAGAGTGATTTGGGAAGGTGTTCAGCTCTCCAAGCAAAAGTATCGCGACGGTGACAAACTGGAGGATGTTTTGGCCGTCTACAGAGTTGCGGCGGCTTTGACAGATAAATTTCCTTCTATGAGTGTGTAAATAAAACCCCGAACGATTTTCGTTCGGGGTTTTCATATGGATACAGGTACATATTTTGGGTTTGTACGAGTTTTCCACAGCTTTCTTGAGAGTGGTTTTTAATATGTTACTATGCCGGCATTAGGAGTTAAAAAATAATATGGAGGAGAAAATATGTGAAGTTTGCCATGAAGACCCATGTATTTGTGTGGACGGTTTTTCCATAGAAACCGCGGATGATGACTTGATTGAAGACGAGGTTGTTGACGAATCTTTGCAAGAGGACCCTCTTTTGGCTGCAACGTTGCGAAACGACTTTGATGATTTGGATGAAAATGAGGAGTTGTATGACGAAGAAGATGATGGAATAGATTTACCGTTTACCGATGAAGATTAAGTTGTGATATACTAAGTTTATGAAGTTTATAAAAGATTTTTTCAACAAATATTTTAAGACAGTAAGCGTTTTTGTTTTTGCTATCTCTTTGGCGTTTGTTTTGGGATTGGCGGTCGGTGGTAGCAAAGCTTCAGCGGGCAAGTTGCCGTCTGTTTCTTTGGTTGGGTTTTCAACCACCCCTCCGGAAGGAGTTGATTTTTCGCCGGTTTGGAAGGCGTGGCACGTTATAGAGCAGAAGTTTGTTCCCACTCCGCCTGTAAATTCCACAAGTACAAAGGAAGATTTATCTGTAACAGATCAAGAGAAAGTATGGGGAATGATCTCCGGACTCGCTGCATCGTTGAAAGATCCGTACACCGTTTTCTTGCCTCCTGAAGAAAATGAAATATTTCAGGAAGACATAAGCGGTTCATTTGAAGGTGTGGGTATGGAGATAGCGATAAGAGATGGAATATTGACGGTTGTGGCTCCTTTAAAAGACACTCCGGCATTTAGAGCCGGAATGAAAGCCAAAGACAGAATAATAGAGATAGATGGCAAAAGCACGGAAGGTATGTCTTTGCAATCTGCCGTTAAGTTGATAAGGGGACCGAAGGGTACGAAAGTTACACTGACAGTGCTAAGAGAAGGGGAGAGCGAACCTCTTAAAATATCAATAATAAGGGATAAGATAGACATACCGACAATTAAAACGACAAAGAGAAAAGACGGCATATTTATAATAGAGCTTTACAGTTTTACAGAGAAATCACCCGAGCTTTTCAGGGAGGCTCTGCAAGAGTTTATAGATTCCGGATATGACAAATTAATTCTTGACTTGCGCGGAAATCCGGGCGGGTATCTCTCTTCGGCGGTAGATATGGCAAGTTGGTTTTTGCCGGAAGGTTCAACCGTTGTAACCGAAGATTATGGAGAAAACAAGAAAAAGACAGTACACAGATCAAGAGGCTATAACATATTTAACGACAAGCTAAAATTTGTAATTTTGATTGACAAAGGCTCGGCATCCGCCTCCGAGATACTCGCCGGCTCTCTGAGAGACTACAAAAAAGCGACTCTTGTGGGTACCAACAGTTTCGGAAAAGGGTCCGTGCAAGAGCTGGTACCGATTACAAAAGATACCTCCTTGAAAGTGACTGTTGCCAGATGGATACTTCCAAACGGAGAGTATATCGGCGGTGAAGGTATAACTCCCGATATTGAAGTTGAGCTTTCAGAAAAAGACAAAGAAAGACTACGTAACAAAGAAGAAGGTTTTGATCCTATTTTAAGCAAAGCCGTTGAGTTTTTGCAGAATAAGTGATAACTTATTTACGTTACTCATTAAGCAAAAATTATGGTTGAAATTGTTTTATTGCAAGATGTTGCAAAAATCGGCAAAAAAGGAGAAGTGGCCAGAGTATCTGCCGGATATGCGCAATTTCTTATAAAGCAGAACAAAGCTCAGATTGCGACTGAAAAAGCCAAAAAAATGGCCAAACAACTTTTGGCTTCCACCAAAGAAAAACTTCAAAAAACCAAAGATACCGTTAAAAAAGCAATTGAAAAATTGGGAGGTTCTTTGGTTTTGAAGTTGAAAGCCAATGAACAAGGTCACTTGTTTGAGAAGATTGATGCGAAAAAGATAGCCTCTTACATAAAAGAAGAAACCGGGTTGGAAATTAGTCCGGATATTGTATTGCTGGAGGCTCCGCTTAAAGAAGTGGGTGAGTATGAAGTTGAACTCAAGCTGGATGATCTGACAGGTAAAATCTCAATTAAAATTGAAGCCCTGGATAAATAATAAATCTTTACTAAAAGCAAAGTAAAAAACCGAGTTTGGCACTCGGTTTTTTGTTTGATAGGTCTAAATTACGTTAGCCGGCCATTACATCAACCATCTTCCTCTTTGTGGCTTTGCCGGTAAAAGAAATTTTCCTGACGGTTTTGAATTTTACAGTACCTGCAACTTTGGCATAAAGAGTGTGGTCATTTCCAACTTTAACGTTTGCACCCGGCAATATTTTGGTGCCTCGTTGGCGTACTATAACGCCACCTGCGTTCACTTTTTGTCCATCGGCAACTTTCACACCCAAAAACTTCGGATTTGAATCCTTTAGGTTTTTTGCCGTACCTCCTGCTTTTCTATGCGCCATATATAAATTTTATTATAATATCCCTTATGGGTTGGGATAGTATACGAGAAAAAATCAAATCAATCAAGTGTTTTGAGTTAAAAGTGGTATTTTTAATTGTTTTGTTTTTATGGGGAGCAATTTCATTTTATTTGGGAAAACTTGCTCAACTGCAAAATGCTCCTGTTGAGATTAAACCCGAGGTGTCATGTCCGCAAAGAGTTGAGGCAAGGGGTGCAGTCTATGGCTCTTGGACCGGTAAAGTCTATTACGCTCCTTGGTGCAGATCATCTGTTAAATACAAAAGATGGTTTTCTTCAGAGCAAGAGGCGCAAAGTTTTGGGTACAGACCGGCTAAAAACTGCAAAGGTTTGGGATTGTAAAAATACTTTTTTTGTTTATGCTACTTTACAGAGCAAAAGGAGGAATGTCATGGTAAAACTTTCGGTTCCGATATTGTTTGTGTTTGCTGGTATGTTTTTCTCTACCACCTCTTTTGCCGGTGGCAAGTCAACGTATCAGTGGAGCCCGCCGGAGGTTTGGGGAGAGTGGAGTGTGCCCGAGAAAAAACACAAAACAAAGAGAAGGCAAAACACAACCAAGTGGCACAAAACGGATCTGGGAAAAAATTCGGTGCGAGAATCTTTTGCATGTGAACGTTTTATTCAGTTTGGACTTTCCGTAAATGTGGACCTTGCGGGTTGGTTTTTGCACAATTGCGGTAAAAACCCTGGCGATCCGTTTTGCAAAACAGGTCTTTATTCGGATATATTAAATATTGCCGAGAAAGTACGAATTTGGCAAAAAAGATGCGGAAGCGCGCTCAGATGAAGCGCGCTTTTCTTTTACCTCACTTCTTTTTTCGTGTTATTATATTGTTATGAAAAATAACATTGCCGTGTTAAGGGGTGGACCTGGCGAGTACTATGATTTATCACTTAAGGCCGGAAGCGAAGTTTTATCTGCTTTAGATGATGCCGAGTTTAGGGTTTTTGATATTTTGATAGATAAACAGAAAAATTGGTATCGGTTTGGCAGACAAGTCTCTCCCATGAGTGTTTTGCATAATGTTGATATGGTATTTAACTTGGTTTACGGGCCATGGGGAGAAGGGGGCGGAATACAGCAGATTCTCTCAAAATCCGGAACACCGTTTTTGGGCTCGGGCCCTTTTGCTTCAGCCATAGCTTATGATAAGACAAAAACAAAAGAGATAATGCGAGGTTTTCTAAATATTCACTTGCCCGAGCATATTTCTTTATATCCGAATGAAGTTTTTGACCCTGAGAGAGAGTTAAAACGAATTTTCAAACAATTTCCGCCACCGTATGTAATAAAGCCGATAAAATCAGGTTTTTCCATGAATGTTACTGTTGCAAAGGACTTAACGGTGGCCTTGGAGCAAGTTGAGAGCAAGTTGAGAGAAAATATCCCAATATTGGTTGAAGAGTTTATAGACGGGACGGAGGTTTCTGTGGCAATTCTTGAAAATACCAGAGGAGAAGAATTGTATCCTCTGTTGCCAACTGATATAGTGTTGCCGGAGTCTAAAGATGTATATGATTTTAATCTTAAAACCGAAAACAAAGACGTGGTGGAGTTTAGGTGTCCATCTCTGTTGAGTGAAAAAATAAAAACAACATTAACCGAAGCGGCAAAATTTGCGCATGAGCAGTTGGGGCTTTCACACTACTCGCGTTCAGACTTTATAGTTACAAAAAAGAATGAAATTTATTTTTTGGAGATCAATTCTCAGCCTCCGCTTTCACCTAACTCTTCTTTTGTGGTATCTGCCGAGGAGGCGGGGATAGATTTTGACGCTTTAATCAAGCACTTGATAGAGTTGGTAATATATGGAGAAGGAGAGTTAAGTTAAGCTATCATGAGGACAATATTAAAAAATACATTGGCATCGTTTTTGCAAGCAATGGCCAAACGTGCTCTCGCGCGCAACAGACACACAAAAATTATAGCAATAACCGGAAACGTTGGAAAAACAACAACAAAAGAAGCGATAGCGGCGCTTTTGCGCTCCGCAAACATTGAATTTTGCAAAAGCCCAAAAACTTACAACAGCGAAACCGGAGTACCTCTGTCAGTTTTGGGCTTGAAAAGTCCCGACAGAAACCCGCTGGCATGGATTTATATTTTAGTCATCTCTGCCTTTAAAGCTTATTTTAGAAAGTTGCCAAAATTTTGCATACTTGAAGTTGGAACCGACAGGCCCGGTGATATATCAGCTATAGCAGAGTGGCTCAAACCCGATATAGCTGTACTGACAGCTTTGCCAAAATATCTTGTACACGCGCAAAATTTTTCTTCGGAAGATGAACTTGTGGCGGAAAAACTCTCATTGTTTAAGAGCTTGAAAGAAAACGGTACCTCCATTGTAAACGGAGATGATGAGAGGATAGTTAATATTTTTCGGGACAGAAGCGGGGTTTTGTATTTTGGTTACGGAGATAATGCGGATTTTAAAATTAAAAACAGTTTTATAACTTATCACCCGGATAATTCTCCCAAAGGCGTTGAGTTTGAAGTGTGTACCAAAGATGAATGCAAAACTTTCTCTTTAGATGGAACTTTAGCCCGAACTTCAGCATACGCTTTCGCTTGCGCTTGGGCTACTGTCTCTGCGTTCGGTATTGATTTTGCAAAAGACAAAATTGATGAATTTTTTGAAAAACAGCCGGGCAGGATGCGAATTTTAAAGGGGAAAAACTCAACGACAATTATAGACGACTCATACAACAGCTCGCCCAAAGCGGCGATTGCAGCCCTGGATGCTCTGGGGAGTTTAAATGTCAACGGTGAGAAAATTGCGGTTTTGGGAGAGATGAAAGAGCTGGGAGATTCTTCTTTGAAAGCTCATGCCGAAGTCGGCGCTTACGCGACAGAGCAAGCCGACAGGGTGGTTTTGGTGGGAGATAGCGAAAATGTCGCTTTTATGGCAAATTCGGCAAAGAAAACATCATCAGCTTTTGTGCATCATTTCAAAAACAAACAAGAAGCTCAAGAGTATATTTGGAAAAACCTGTCACCGGGTAATGTTTTGTTGTTTAAAGCATCAAGGTCCGAGAGGTTTGAAACACTATTGAAACCGTTTGTTTTGGAAAGCGAGTATTTTAAGCTAATAAAAGATTAAAATGCCAAAAGAGAAAAGAAGTGTGCTTTTTTTGGATACGGAAACCACGGGGAGAGAAAAGCACGATTGCATATTTCAGCTGGCTTTTAAATATGATGATAAAAGTTATGTTGGACTATGCAAACCGCCGGTTCCGCTTTCGGTTGAGGCGATGGAAGCCACTCATTATACAAATGAACATGTTAAAGATAAACCGGAATTTGCCAAACTTCCCGAGGTTCAAAAACTAAAAAACATACTGGACACCAACAAAAGCGTTTATGTTGTGGCCCACAACGCTCCCTTTGATATTGCGATGTTGGCAAAGGAAGGAATTGTAATAGACAGATATATAGACACCTTAAAAGTGGCGCGTCATTTGGACCCGCAGGAGAAGTTGGGCGCGTACAGATTGCAGTATTTGCGCTATGCTCTCTCACTCTCGGTGGAAGATGCAAGAGCGCATGATGCCCTGGGAGATGTGTTGGTTTTGGAGGCTTTGTTTGCGCGCCTGTTTTCAAAATTAAAAGAAAAATACACCAGCTCCCGGGAGACTCTAAAAGCGATGCAAGAGATTTCAATGCGTCCGGTTTTGATACGCAAATTCAATTTCGGCAAATACAAGGGCGAGTTTATTGCAGATGTTGCAAAATATGATCCGGGATATTTAAGGTGGCTTCTGCAAGAGAAAGAGAAAGAAAGAGATGAAGGTGGTGATTTGTACAACAAAACGGCAACTGAAGATTGGATTTACACTTTAAAATCGTATTTAAATTTCTAACGCGTACCCTTGTATTTTTATGTTACAGATGTACTCTGTAAGTGGAAAGATAAACAAAAGGAGGTCAAAATGCGTGACTGGGAAAAGTTGTTGGAAGAAAACAAGATAATTTGGCGACATGATGGAAATGAAAAAACGCCTCATGCTCTTTTGCAAAGCGGGCTGCATAGCGATGTTTTCTTTTTTGCAGATGAGCTGGTATATCACCCCTCGCTTTTAAAGAGGGTATCCGAAAGGCTTTGCACTTTAATAAAAAAACAAGGATGGGATAAGCCCGATGTTGTAGTGGGCGCTCCGTTCGGTGGAGCTTACCTTGCCGTGTTTTTAGCTGCAGAACTTGGAGTTGATTATGTTCCAGTAGAAAAACTGGAATGCAACTCAGATGACAGTTTTGACCGGTTTGCTCCGGAGCGCTTTCAACCCAAAGAAGGAAGCAAAGTTATTTTTGTGGACGATGTGAGCACCACAGGTTCAACTTTTGTTGGGCTGAGGCGTTCATTTTCAAATTTGCAACCCGCAGGAGCGGTTAGCATCATTTGTCGCGGAAGACAAACCGTTGATATCTGCATGCCGTTTATTGCTCTTGCTTATCCGGAAGTGTCTGAATATAGCCCGGATAAATGTCCATTGTGCGCGATGGACTCACAAGCGCTAAAGCCCAAGTTGCATAGAGATAAATTTATCAAGTGAGTTAAAGATTCAACACCCCGTCTTCATACGACGGGGTTTAAATTTGTTAAATGCAACTAAACATTTCGTTTTTTTCTCTCTTTTGTTATATTAAAAGATTATGCAAGAGAAAATAGTTGTAAAAGGAGCTCGCACTCACAATTTAAAAAATATTACCGTTGAGATGCCGAGAAACAAAATGATCGTTATAACCGGACTTTCAGGTTCCGGAAAGTCTTCTCTTGCTTTTGATACGATATTTGCCGAAGGGCAAAGAAGATATGTGGAGAGTCTTTCGGCTTATGCAAGGCAGTTTTTGGACAATATGCAAAAACCCGATGTTGATGAGATACTTGGTCTTTCACCGGCGATTTCAATTGACCAGAAAACTCGCTCAAACAATCCGCGTTCAACCGTTGCAACAGTTACGGAAATTTATGATTATCTGCGCGTGCTCTATGCAAGGGTGGCCGATGCACACTGCATGATTTGCGGGAAAAGTATTCAGCGCCTGACAAAAGAAGAGATTGTAAATATCATTTACAATGAAGGAGAAAAACTTGCAGACACCTCGCAAGCGCAAGCCAAAAAAGTTTTCGGGGTAGCAGTTGATGATGCAAGAGTGGTCATTTACGCTCCCGTGGTTCGCGGAAGAAAGGGGGAGTATTATCAAATGTTGTATGATTTTTTAAACAAAGGTTATGAGTTTGCGCGCATTGATGGTCAAATTTACTCTTTAAGAGAGAGGATAAAACTGAACAGAAACAAGAAACACGATATAGATATTTTAATTGACGAGATTTACCTCTCGGAGTTTAAAGACAAAGAAGACACCACGGAAAGAATAAGGGATGCGGTCGGCAGATCACTTGATGAGGCGGACGGGCTTGTTAAGGTGGAGTTGCCAAACAAAGAAGAAAGACTTATATCGGCAACTTTTACATGCCCGGACGATGGATTTTCTTTTCCGGAGATAGAGCCGAGGCTTTTCTCTTTTAACTCACCCTACGGGGCATGTCCGGCTTGTCGCGGGCTCGGTTCAAAACATTTTTTTACATCTGATGAGGCTTATGACCCGTGTGAGCTCTGCGGAGGAAGCAGGCTCAGAAAAGAGGCACTGCACGTTTTTCTTACCGACAAAAAAGGAAATAAGAAAAACATAGTTGAGTTAACGGAGATGTCTGTTGAAGATGCGTACTCTTTCTTAACGAACATTTACCTTGATGAAAAAAGAAGACAGATTGCCGAACCTGTTTTAAAAGAGATTGTCTCGCGCTTGCAGTTTATGAAAAACGTCGGTATAGAGTATCTGACTTTAAACAGGCGAGCAAACACACTCTCGGGCGGGGAGTCTCAGCGGATAAGACTTGCCAGCCAGCTTGGCTCCGGCTTGGTCGGCGCGCTTTATGTTTTAGATGAACCGACCATAGGACTTCATCAACATGACAACGAC